>CALDSL010000001.1 GCA_937920255.1 uncultured Anaerolineaceae bacterium
CGCTGTCGACGTTGTAGATGGTGTAAATCTGCTGCCAGGCGGCCGTGTCGACCACCGCCATCTCGGTTTCGCCGTCAGTGCGCGCCAGCGTGGCGAACAGCCGCTCGCCGTTGGGCGAGAAGCAGATGCGCAGCACGCGGAAGGGGATGCCGGTTTGGGTCTTGAGCGCCACGTTCTCCACGCGGCGCGTATCCAGTTGCGTCACCGCCAGCGAAACGCCGTCGGCGGAGATGACCCAATTGGCGCCATCCGGGCTGAGGGCAAAGGCGCCCGGCTCGCCGGAGGTGGCTTCCGGCAGGGGCACATCCAGCGGCGTTGCCCCGCCTTCCAGCAGGTTGAGCAGGCTGAGGTTGCGCGCGCTGCGCACCAGCAGTTCGCCGGTGTTGATGAAGTACAGCGGGCGGGTATCCGGCAGGCTGAAGCGCTTGGCCAGGTCTGGGACGGACAGCACCTGCAGCCCCAGGCTGGTTTCGACCACGATATTGGCGCCGTCCGGCGACCAGATGGCGCGGTTGAGCAACCCGCGGCGGAAAAGCGGGTAAATGGTGGCGGGGCGAAGCCGGCTGGCGTTACCGGCGTCGATGGAGGGCAGCGTTGGCGCCGGGGTGGGCGTTGGCGTGGCCAGCGTTTCTTCGGATGTCATCGGGATGGCATCGGTCGTACGCCCGGGATTGGCGGGCGTAGATCCTCCGGCGGAGGTAACCCCGACCGGCGTGCCGGGCTCAACGCTCAAGTTTTGCTGCGGGGTGGGGGTGGGCGGAACAACGGTGGCTATGGGGGTTGTGGTGGCGGCCTGGATGGCAGCGGGCTGCAGGTTGGGCGGATAAGGGTTGGTCAGGTTATAGCTGCAGGCCGCCAGGCTGAGAATAATGATGGCGTACAGCAGACGGCGCAGCATCAAGGTACTTCTCCTGGTGTCGGCGGTTGGAAGGTTATTGTCCACCCTAATTGTATCGATTCCACCCGAACGTGTCAAAATGGGGTGCATATTTGGAATTCATTCTTTGGTCTTGTTTCCAAAATTTCGCTACAATTGGTGCAGGAGAGCGAAACGATGGCGCAGTTCGAACACCAATATCTCAACACCAATGGGGTGTGGCTGCATGTAGCAGCCGCTGGGCCGCAGGACGGGCCGCTGATGATTTTCCTGCACGGTTTTCCTGAGTTCTGGTACGCCTGGAGCCGGCACATGGATTACTTCGCCGAGCAGGGCTACCGCGTGCTGGCCGTCGACCAGCGCGGTTACAACCTCAGCGACCGGCCGCCGCGCGTGGGCGATTACCGCTCGGAAACGCTGGCGGCGGACGTGGCCGGGCTGGTGCGGGCGGCGGGGCGTGAGAAAGCGGTGATCGTCGGGCATGATTGGGGCGGGCTCGTGGCCTGGTACACGGCCATCCTGCACCCGGAGGTGGTGGAGCGGCTGGTGGTGATGAACGCGCCGCACCCCGAGGCCTTCGCGCGCTATCTGCCCGCGCACCCCGGCCAGTGGCTGCGCAGCTGGTATGCCCTGTATTTCCAGATCCCGCGCCTGCCGGAGGCGCAGTTCCGGCCGTTTGGCTGGCTGGCGGTACGCATGGCGCTGCGCAGCAGCAGTCGCCCGGGTACGTTCAGCCAGGCGAGCATGCGCGCCTACCGCCTGGCGTGGAGCCGGCCGGGGGCGATGACCGCCATGCTCAACTGGTACCGCGCGGCGCTGCGCTTCCCGCGCCTGCCGATGAAGAATCCCTTTATCCAGGTTCCCACCCTGATTATATGGGGCGCGCGAGACCGTTTCCTCAGCGCCGACCTGGCGAGCGAAAGCCTGAATTACTGCGCGCACGGCCGGCTGGTGCTCTATCGCCAGGCCACGCACTGGGTGCAGCACGAGGAGCGCCCGCAGGTGAACGCGCTGATCCATGCCTTTATGACGCCCGAGGGGTGACAATACATTGAATCGTGAACCCACAGACCCTGTGGGTTCACGATTCTGTAGGGTGCTCTGCGAGCAGGCGCGCCCTGCAGCATCGCGCGAGCGCGTTCCTTCCTCCCTCTGGAATACCTGGCAAACACCAGATGGTATCACCCCCGGGAAACGCGCACGCTTTTTTAATTGGTGCTTTAATAGAACCTGTCTGAATCATCCCCGCTTGGTTGGAAAGGAATTTTCGATGAAGCAAAAGGCTGTTGCTGTGTTTGTTGTGCTTGCCATGTTTGTGCTGCTGACCGCGTTTGCCGCGCCTGCCCAGGCCGGGCAGAGCGCTCAAGCCACGCCCACCGCCGCGCCCGCCGTGGCCACCCCAACCCCCGCCGCCCCCGAACTGGTGGACGTCAACGGGATGAAAGCCTGGTGCCTGCCCAAGGGCAGCGTGATCACCAAGGGTCAACTGGAAACTGACGCGCCGCCCGCCAACGCCAAGGCGATGCGGTTGGAAAAAGACATTCCCACGCTGATCACGGTCAACGATGCCTGCACCTTCCTGTACACCGCCAGCAAGGCGATCCCCGAGGGCACGCAGCTTCAAATCGCCGATGGGACTAACGCGCCCTGGCTGAAGGTCGACCTGACGGCCGGCACGCAGGCCAACAGCGGCTATGCCGCCGTGCAGCACGGCTACATTGTCGATCCGCCGTTCTGGTCGGTGACCTACACGGTCAAAGTGGTGACCAAAGACGGAACGGAGCTGTGGTCCAGCCCGATGGTCTTCCGCCGTGGCTACGAACCGGGCAAGTGCTATGACGGCTCGTGGCCCGACCCGGTGACCTGGTACTGCTATTACCCGCCCGACGCGCACCCCTGGGATTCGTGGTACAAGTTCGAGAATCCAAAGCCGTAAAGCAGGTCGGCGAGCAGGTAGAGACGCAAGATTTCGCGTCTCTACCTATCTTTATTGGACCGATCAAACAACCTATAGCATCTGATCTGTTTGATTTCTCGATTCTATGACTATAATGGATATACCGGTGGGCCGCACGGCCCTTTTTTTGCTACGGAGAAAGGCGCAGCATGCGGGTCGTAGTATGGCGGCCGCCTGTCCTATCTGATCGCAAAAGGAGGCGAATCCCAATAAGTGCCCATGGAAACACCCAACGCGCGCATCAATGGATTGTGTCGACTATCTCAAGTCCCTGTTGATTCTCAAGGAGAGAAGAACTATGTCCAGTAACAAGCGTGTGATGTTCGTGTTTGCGCTGCTGACCGTTATCGCAATGCTGCTTGCATCGTGCGCGCCGGCAGCCACCGAGGCGCCGGCTGCTCCCGCGGCCACCGAAGCCCCCGCCGCTCCGGTGGCGACTGAAGCGCCGGCCGCCCCCGCGGCCGGCGGCGGAAACCAGGTGGAGGTCTTTTCCTGGTGGACCGGTGGCGGTGAAGCTGCCGGCCTGGATGCCATGATCGCGGTCTTCAAGCAAAAGTACCCCGATATTGAATTCATCAACGCCGCGGTCGCCGGCGGCGCCGGAACCAATGCCCGCGCCGTGCTGGCCACGCGCCTGCAGGCAGGCGAAGCGCCCGATAGCTGGCAGGGCCACGCCGGCCAGGAACTGATCGGCACGTATGTGGCCGCGGGGCAGATCGCCCCGCTAAATGATCTGTATGAGCAAAACGGCTGGCTGGATGTGATGCCCGAAACCCTGATCCCGCTGATCTCGGACAACGGCAACATCTACTCGGTGCCGGTCAACATCCACCGCGCCAACGTGCTGTGGTACAACCCGGCCATCCTGGAAGCCAACGACATTGAAGTTCCCACCACGCTGGAAGAATGGTTCGCCGCGATGGATACGCTGCAGGCCGCCGGCGTGCAGCCCCTCTCGATGGGCGAGCAGTGGACTGCCATGCACCTGATGGAAACCATCTTCCTGGCGAGCCTCGGCCCCGACCAGTACAACCAGTTGTGGAGCGGTGAGTTCGCCTGGGGCGATGCCGCCGTGACCACCGCCATCGAGAACTTCAAGAAGACCCTCACCTACGTCAACAGTGACGCTGCCTCGCTCACCTGGCAGGATGCCTCGCAACTGGTGGTCAACGGCGACGCCGCCTTCAACGTGATGGGCGACTGGGCCGAGGGCTACTTCAAAGAGCTGGGCAAGGCTCCGCGCACCGAATTCGGTTGGGCCCCGGTTCCCGGCACGATCGGCACCTTCCAGTTCCTGTCGGATTCGTTTGTGCTGCCGGTCAACGCGCCGCACCCCGAAAACGCCATCGCCTGGTTGACCGTGGCCGGTTCCAAGGA
>CALDSL010000002.1 GCA_937920255.1 uncultured Anaerolineaceae bacterium
GAAAACCGGCAAAGTTGGTCATCACGTAATACTGCGGGCGCACGCCAAAGTTTGACTCCAGCGTGTCGGCCATGGTCTTGAAGCCGAAATACTGCACAGTATTAATGCGCTCGAACCGGCCAAACGGCAGGTACACGTACAGGTCGCGCGGGAAGGAAAGCACGGTGGCTGTGCCTTCCTGCGGGTTGACGGTCAGCAGCATGATCACATCGGTGCGGAAACTGTTATCCTCGCGGATGTCCGAACCCAGGATCAGGATGCGGATCTGCTCGGTCGGAACCGGTATGGTCGGCGCGGGCGTCGGCGAAACCAGCACTTCGGTGGCGGTTGGCGCGGGGGTGGGGGTATCGGCCGGCAGGGTGGCCGTGGCGCTGGGCGTCACCTGCGGCGCGACGGTGGGGCTGGCGTTCTCCGGCACGTTGGTCTGCGCAGTTGGCCCGCTTTGCACGCCGCAACTGGCGAGCAGCAGGCTGGCGACGACCCACAGCAGTACGATTTTTGTAATGGAAGATGGGTGAACCGCTGGCATCATCCGGTTATGGTACCACCTCACCCGCCGGCGTGCCAGGCGCAGGCGTTCCAATTGGTTCGGGTGTGGTGATGGTACCGCCCGGGGTTACGCCTCCCGGTGTCCCATCCGTCGGCGCGACCGGCGTGGTGGGACTGGCGCTCGGGTCGGTGATGGGCGTTTCGCTGGTGGGCGAAACCGTTTCCGATGGGACGATGGTGATAACCACCGGTGTCGTTTCCACCGGCGGGATGACCGTCCAGGTGAGGGTGGGGGGCGCCATCGTCGGTGGCGGCGGGGGCGGCAGGAACGGAACCCACAGATAGCTGCCCGCCAGGATCTGCGTGCTGGTGAGGCAGTTGGCATTCATCAGTTGGGGTATGCTCACGCCCAGCAGCAGGCTCAGGCGGTGCAGGTTGTCGCCCGGCTGGATCAGATAGCGCACCCATCCGGCTGGCGGCCCGCACGGCACCGGCGTCCAGGTGGGGATGAGCGTGGGCGTGGCCGTGGGCGGCATGGGCGGCAGGTACAGGATCGTTCCGGGCAGCAGGGTCTGGGTGATCAGGCAGTTGGCCTGTTTCAAATCGGCTGCGCTCACCTGAAAACGGGCCGCCAGGGATCGCAGCGTATCGCCGGTTTGGACGATGTACGGGTTCCAACCCTGCGGAGCCGGGCAGGTGGTGGCTGCCAGCGGCGTGGGGGTCACCAGCACCGGCTGCGCGGTCGGCGACGACCGCGCCGGAGCCGGGGTGGCGCCGGGCGGGAAGGTGGCGCTGGCTTCCTGGGTGACGGGCGCCAGCGTGGGCAGCGCAAAGGAGTAGCCCTCGGTCAGCGCCAGTGAAAGCGCTCCAATCACCAGAACGGTGGAAGCGAGCGCGGTGATCAGCCCGGTGAAGACGTTGCGCAACACGTTCATGCGGTTTTCGCGGCGTCGTCCAGAAGTGGCTCGCGCCCGGGCGGCAGTTTTACGTGGAAGGTGGAAGACTTGCCGGCTTCGCTCTCGACCCAGATTTTGCCGTCCAGCGCCTCCACCAGCGCGCGGGCCACCGCCAGGCCATAACCGCCGTCGGCGATGCCGTGAATGCCGTTCCCCGACCGGGGATCGAACACGCGCCCGGCGTCCGCCGGATCGATGCCCCCGCCGCTGTCTTTGACCTGCAGCAGCAGGGATGGGCCGGCGCCGTTTTCGTCCACGCGCGCGCGCAAGGTTACCGTGCCGCCTTCGGGCGTGACGCTAAAGGCATTGCACAGCAAATCGACCAGCACCTGGCGCAGCGCGTCGGTGTTGGCGGTGAAGGCCGGCAGCGGGTTGGGAAGGTCGACGCGGAAATTGATGCTCTTTTCGCGCAGCAGGCTGCTGGCCGCATTGACCGCGCTGTCGATCACCCCCGGCAGGTCCACCGCCTCGCGGCGCAGGCGCGCGCCGTTATACAGGCTGGCCGCGCGGGTCAGGTCGTCCAGCATGGCGCGCATGCGGTCCACCGAGCTCTGGATGCGATCCAGATAGCCCAACTGGGTGCTGTCCAGCACGCCCGCGCCTTCGGCGCGCAACAGGTCGGTATAGCTGGCCAGGTAGCTCATCGGCTGGCGCAGGTTTTGCGTGATGGCGGTGATCAACTGGCTCTGGTCGCTCCCGCCGCCCGCGCGCGAGGCGTGTTTCAGCACCTCGATTTGGGCCTGGGCTTGCGCCAGATCATTGCGCATGTAGGCATTTTCTTCCAGCGCCATGCGCAGCTCGGCTTCGAACTGCGATGCAGAGCTGGAGTCTGGTTTCGCGGCGCGCAGCGCGTCCAGCTCGGCTTGCAGTTGCTGGATGGTGTCCTGGGCTTCGTTCTGCACCGCCAGCAAAGCTTCAATGTTGCTGTCGGCTACCGGGAGCAGGGCGGCCGCGCGCAGGTTGGCAATTTCGGTCAGCAGCAGTTCATTTTCACGGCGCAGGTCATCCACCGCTCCGCTGTTGGCCATGGGAGCGGCGCTGGTCGCCGCGCGCTGCAGCACCGGCACCATCCCCTCGGCAATACTCATCAACTGCGATTGTTCATCCGTCGTCCAGTCGCGGTTGGAATACGGCGAGAGCATCACCACGCCGCCCAGCACTTTGCCGTTGTTGATCAGCGGCGCGGCCAGCAGGCTGCCGGCATCGTCGAGGCCAAACGCCTCGCCCAGGGTCTTGAGATCAATCGGCTCGGGTTGGCCGGGCTGGGGCAGGCGGGTGGATCGCCCGCGCAGCAGCGCCGCCGACAGATTGGGGATATTCTCCGAAGGGAACGCCACCAGAGGCAACTCTTCGTCGGTCACCAGGTCTTGCCCGCCCATCAGCACCCAGCGGTCGCGCTGGTCGGGCGCGGCGATTAAGAAGCACATATCGGCCAGCATCCCCTGGCCCACGGCGCGGCCCAGCGTGGCGCTCAACCGTTGCGGGTCGCTTTCGGCTGCCGCCTGCATCCAGGTCAGTACGAGCCGCGGCTCGGCGCCCCGCCGTTCTTCCACCCGTGCGGGCGTTTCTGCTTCGGCCGGGCGTACCATGCGGTGCGCCAGCACCGGCAGCAGCGGGTAGGCGCATAACTGCGCCAGGCGCACGATGCCGGACAGATAGCCTTCCGGGCGCACCATCAGCAGGCTGGCCACGTAGCCGGCCAGAATCAGCCCCAGAACCGCCAGCCCGGTGCCCCAGGATGGCGGCCGCCCGATGAATAAGATCAGGAGACCCAGGAACGTCACCGCCAGCGAGAAGATATGCCAGCCCCAGTCGTACCAGGTGCCGTTGAAGGCCAGGCCGGGGTCTGCCTGCGTCCAACTGCTGTAGGTGAACAGCCCCATCACGATCACCGCCAGGCTGAGCACCACCGTCACCGCGTCGCCCGAGCGCGAAGGGCTGGGGAAACACCACAACCAGATGATCCACACCAGGCTGAAGGCGGTGGCCGCCCGGTCGAGCGGCGGCTGGTAGCGCTGCGGGTCGGCCACTTGCTGCCATGCCAGCCCGCTGCTGAGGAACAGGATCAACTGGGGCAGCAGCAGGATGAACAGGCCCAGGATCATGCGTTTTGCGACGATCTCGGGGTTGTTTTTGCGCGCCACAATGGCAGCCTGCAGGCCCGCGACCACTGAAAATGCAAGGATCAGGTGGTAGACAAGGTTCCCGGGCTGTGTTGTCAGGATCGAAAAGAGCTGCTGGGTGAAGTTTTCCATGCCCCTGCTTTCGTATATTCGATTATAGCATAGCGCGGGCGCTTTCGACTTTTTTTCAAAAGGTTGACAAAATTGAAAATTGGGATAGAATATCCTCCAGTAGTTGCCCATGCCGAAGTGGCGGAACTGGCAGACGCGCTACGTTCAGGGCGTAGTGGGCGTACGCTCGTGAGGGTTCAAATCCCTCCTTCGGCACTGAAAGTCCTCGCGCAAGCGAGGACTTTTTGCT
>CALDSL010000003.1 GCA_937920255.1 uncultured Anaerolineaceae bacterium
AGCAAATAATCGATCACTTTTTTGACCAGAGCGTTCAATTCCTCTTCGTTCTTCGGCCCTTCGGCGCGCGCGCGAGCTTCCACGCCATCCGCCAGCATGAGCAGGGCGGTCTCACGCGAGCGTGGGCGTGGCCCGGGGTAGCGGAAGCTCTGCTCGTTAATCTTGCTCGGGTCGCCACCGACCGCTTCCAGGGCGCGGGCGTACTGGTAGCGCGCCAGCAGCGTGCCGTGGTGTTCACGGATGAAGTTCTGCACCGGCGGCGGCAGGCGGTAGCGCCGCGCCAGCGTCACGCCATCTTCGACGTGTTTAATAATCGTGGCGGCGCTGGCCGATGGTTCGATATCATCATGCGGGTTGAGTTGCGCCACGCCCTGGTTCTCAATGAAGAAAGAGGGATTATTGGCTTTGCCACAGTCGTGGTATAACGCGCCGACACGCGTCAGGAGCGGGTCCGCGCCAATGGCTTCGGCGGCCTGTTCGGCCAGGTTGGATACCTGGAGGCTGTGCTGGTAACTGCCTGGGGCGTTGCGCAGCATAAATTGCAGCAATGGATGGTCAGGGCGCATCAGCTCCAACAGCTGGAGCGCGGTAGTCATCCCGAGCACCTGCGAGAACAGGTACTGGAGCAGCAGGGTGATGCTGGCGGAGGCCAGACCGGTAAAGAACGACGCCCCAATCAGGGTGGCGATGCCGACCATATCGCTGTAGTTATCGGTCAGGCGATAGGCAAGGATCACTGCCGCGCCTGCCACGCCGATCGCGACGCCCGTCCAGAAGAAGGTGTCCACCCTGCGGCCTTTGTTGAGCACCAAAATTCCGACCAGGCTGGTGAGCATGTAATACAGGGTCAGGTCGAGGCTGTTGTTCAGTCCGTAGGCCGCCAGGATGCTCAGAACCAGCGAGAATACCAGTCCGGCTTCGATGGAAAACAGTGTGGAAACGGTGAGGCCAAACGCCGCCAGCGGGTAAATGTAAGGGATGATGGCGCGGTTGGGGATGAGGAAACGCGCGCCAAACAGAAAAATCAGGAAGGTGAGGGCGATCATCACCAGGTTGCGCGGGCTGGCCAGCGCGCGGGTGTGACTGCGGCGCACATACAGCGCGGTGAAAACGCCCAGGAGCAGCACCAGCGCCCCATCGGCGATCAGGTCGGGGTACTCCCGCTTGGGCTGCACCAGGCCAAACTGCTCCAGCGCTTCCCACACGGTGGTGTTGATGATCTGACCGCGGCGGACAATGATTTCGCCGGCGGCGAAGGTGCGGATCACGGGCTCCACGGCATCACGCGCCCTGGCGCGCGCGGCCTGGGTCTGTTCCTCGCTGTACAGGCTGTTGGGAGTGAGGAACGGCGACACCGTACCGGTGATCACCAGCGCCAGATCTTCGGGCAGCGAATAGCTGATCAGGGTGGTGATGCTGCGCCGGGCGGAATCGATCTGATCTTCTCGGATGGTGCTGCGCATGAGTTGCTCGAGCACTTTGAGTGACTCTTCCTGCACCATCTGCCAGCGGGCTTCGCTGAGGGTCAGAATCTGGAGCGAGAAATCGCGCGTAAATCTTACCGCGGAGATCGATTCGAGATCGCTGATTTTCTGGTCGACCGTGGCAAACGAGTCCTGGCGCACGGTGTTGACATACGCCAGCACCACGCGCATCAGTTCCAACTGCCGGCGCGCGATGGCCGGGTCGGCGGGCAGGTAAATCGGGCTGACCGCAGCTTCGGCCTCCGCGCGGGCGGTTTCGGTCATCACGCTGCTTTCGTATGAAAGCGAACTGGGCGCGGTGATGTCTTGTGACGCCACCTCGCGCAGTTGGATCGGGTACGAAGATGGGCGCGTGGCAATCGGCATCACCAGCGCGGCAAAGGACAAGGCGCACACGCTCAGCAGAATCGCGATGCGAAACAGCGATTGGCTGGAGTACCAGTGCGAGGGTTTGTCCTGTGAAGCAAACAACATGATGATCAGCCCTGCAGCAGCTCGCGAACCATTCTGCTCACGCGGTCGTTGGCAGCGCGCCCCTGCAACCGCGGCAATAGTTCCTTCATCACCTTGCCCATATCGGCTGGAGCCGACGCGTTGACTTCGGCGATCACCGCCTGGGCCGCGACGCGCAGCTCGTCGTCGCTGAGCGGCTGGGGCAGGAACTCTTCCAGGATGGCGATTTCCTCTTCGGCCAGTGCCACCAGATCCGGGCGGCCGGCTTTCTGCGCGTCGTTGATGGTTTCACGCCGGCTCTTCACCTCTTTTTGAAGCTGGCCGACCACGGCCAGTTCATCCAGCGCGCCGCCTTTCTCCACTTCCGCCAGCTTGATGGCGGACAGCGCGGTGCGGAAGGTGCGCTTGCGGGCTTCATCATGCGCCCGCATGGCGTCTCGTAGTGCGTTTTCCAGTTTCTGTTTGGTTTCCATACTCTCTTGCCCGGTAGGTCTCAAAAAATGGTGATCAGGGGTTGGATGGTTTCAAAGATCTTGGGGCCGATGCCCGGCACGTTTTGGATGTCTTCGATGGCATCGAACGGCCCATTGCTTTCACGGTACTTAATGATCTCGGCGGCTTTGCCTTCGCCGATGCCGGGGAGACTGTCCAGTTCCTCCAGCGTGGCGGTATTGATGTTGATCAAATGGTTTTCCGGCGCGGTGTCGATCTGCGCTGCGGAGCGCGTTGCGGGCGGCAGGCTGCCGGCTTCGGTGGTGGAGCGGATTTCTGGGATCACGATCTTTTGTCCGTCCGTGAGCCGCGCCGCGAGATTGATCTGGCTGGCGTCAGCGCTCTCGAGCAGTCCTCCCGCGGCCTGGACCGCGTCTTCCAGGCGGCTGGCGGCGGGCAGCGGATAAATGCCTTCCTGGAAAACTGCTCCGGTGATGTGTACCACCAGAGGCGCGGGCGTCGGCAGCGCAGGTAGCTGGATCGCTTCTCCCATCGGCCGAAGATTAATGAGCATCACAAATGCGCCGGCCAGGATACCAAAAAACACTCCGGTAAGTAGAGTCTGCCATGGCTTCATTGCTTCCATCCTTGTCTGGTGCGGTGTTGGCGAACACAAGAATTATTAACCAGTATAGCCAGGCAAGGGTGGGTGTCAAGTGTGGCTGGCAGTCTCTCAGCTTCCCGAAAGCACTTTTTCCGTCTCCTTCTCCTCAACGGATACCGGCTGCAGCGCCAAACGCTGCTCCATGTTGAGCATGGTCTGAAATGCTGTAATTGATACTTCCAGCATATCCAGGCTGGGCTCGCGAGTGGTGAGGTTTTGCAGCGCAAGGTTAGGGCGGATCAGCCACTTTACCAGCGGCGAGCTGAGATGGTTTGCCATCCAGCGGATGTATTCGTACGCAACACCGGCGAGCAGTGGCAGCAGCAGTACGCGGCTGACATAGCGCCACACGCCAGGCAGCGGGCCAATCAGGGCAAACACCAGGATCGACAGGATGATCAGGGTCAGCAGGAACGATGTGCCGCAGCGCGGGTGCTGGAGCGAGTAGCGGGATACATTCTGCGGCGTGAGTTCCGCGCCGGCCTCAAAGGCGTTGATGGTCTTGTGCTCGGCGCCGTGATAGGCAAACACGCGCTGGATATCCGGCATTTTACCGATCAACCAGATGTAGCCTACCATCAGGATCAGGCGCACGACGCCTTCCACCACGTTGCTCCACCAGGCGCTTATGCCCAGCAGCCGCTCCAACAGGTGTCCGGCCCCGGCCGGTGCCAGGAAAAATACCACGATGGCAAACACCAGTGAAAAGCCGATGGTCAAATACTGCGCCGGGCCTTCAATTTTCTCGCTCTCGTCACCCTGCAAATTGGCGGAAAGGGTCAGATACCGGAAACCCAGACCCAGCGCGTCCCACAGCAGTACGAGCCCGCGCAGGAAGGGGATCTTCGCGATCGGGCTGCGGTAGATGCCCTGCAACTGCTCGGTTTCGACCACAATCTTGCCATCCGGGGTGCGAAACGCGGCGGCCAGGGCTTTTGAGCCGCGCATGAGTACGCCTTCGATCAATGCCTGTCCGCCATATGACGGTAAACGTTCTGCCATACCTGTCTTTCGTCCTTCTTACAGGCCGTGTTCGCCGGCCATGTTATAGATAAAATGGATCACCGCTTCGATGCCGCGGTACCAGTTGGCGAGGTTCAACTTCTCGTTGGGTGCATGAATGTTATCGTCCGGTAGGCCGAACCCGGTGATCACCGATGGCACGCCCAAAATCGAGCGCATATCCGTGACCACGGGAATACTGCCACCTTCGCGTTTGTACAACGGAGCCACGCCCCACACCGTTTCCAACGCCTGGGCAAACGAGCGTACCTGGGGCAGGTCCAGTTCGGAGATGACTGCCGGGCCGCCGCCAAAATAGGTCAGATCCCAGTGGATGCTGGCCGGTGCGTTGGCTTCCAGGTAGCGCAGCAGCGCCTGGTGAATTTCATCGGGCTGCTGGTTGGGAACCAGCCGGCACGAGATCTTTGCCATCGCCCAGGCGGGAATGACCGTCTTGCGTCCTTCTTCGACAAAGCCGGAGAGCAGGCCGTGCACGTCGAGGGTCGGGCGGCCGCCGGTCTGTTCGGCGGGGATGAAACCCTGTTCGCCTTTGAGGGCGGGCACGCCGGTCGCCTGAAGGTAGAAATCTTCGCCCATCGGCAGGCGTGCCATCTGGCGGCGCTCTTCATCACTGAGCGGCTGGACGGCATCGTAAAAACCGGGCAGGGTCACACGGCCCTGCTCGTCGTGCATGCCCGCGATCAACTCGCACAGGGCGTTGGCAGGGTTGTGCACCACGCCGCCAAAGGAGCCCGAATGCAGGTCATGTGCCGGCCCGGTGACGCGCAGCTCGAAGTAGGCCAGCCCGCGCAACCCGTAGATGATGGTGGGGTGCTCGGGGCTGATCATGCCGCCGTCAGCGTTGAGGACAATATCGCACGCCAGCATTTCTTTGTGCTGGCTCAGGAAAGCGGGCAGGTTGGCGGAGCCAATCTCCTCTTCGCCTTCAATGATGAACTTCAGATTAACCGGCGCGGGACCCTGTGCAAGCACCGCCTCGACCGCTTGAACGCAAGCCACCACCTGGCCTTTCATATCCGACGCGCCGCGACCGTACAGATTGCCATCGCGCTCCTCGGGTTCGTAGGGCGGCGATTTCCACAGGTCGAGCGGATCGGGTGGCTGCACATCATAGTGGCCGTAGACCAGGATGGTCGGTTTCCCGGGGATGGCGGCGGGAACTTCGCCATACACCACCGGGTGCCCCGCGGTTTCATGCACCTGCGCGGATGCGCCCAAACCACGCAACCTGGCGGCCAGCCAGTCAGCGGCGCGGCGCATTTCTTTGCCACTGTCTGCGTAAGTGGACACGGATGGGATACGAACAAGTTCTTTCAAGGCCTCCAACGCTTCGGTCTGGTGACCGCGTGCATAAGCAACCGCATTCTTGCGAATATCCATGATCGTGATCTCTCCTGAGGTTCCTTCATTGCGGCGGATAACCCGATCTATCGCCGCCGGTACCGGTTGATTATATGCTATTTTTGAAAGGTTTGCGACTCAACCGCCGTGGCGCGCAAAGGGTTTCCGCATCGTATGATACAATTTTTTGGTGACCAACATACCGGTTGTTAGCGGTATATGCAGCAACAATCCCAATGGAGACGGCATCATGCAGTTTAAATCTATTCTGGTTGCGCTGATTTGCGTCCTTGTCTGCAGTGCTTTTGTACCCGCGGCCATGCCGGTTGCGGCGCAGCCGCCCCAACCGGTGGGTGACCAACCCGAATTTGTGCCTGGCATCCTCATCGTCGGGTATGAGAAAGGCAGTCCACCGCGGCTGATGGATCTCCCGCGCGAAGCTGGCATGGCAGCCAAAGGGCAGGAGCTTCAGGCCCTGAATGCCTTGAACATCGTCAAGATCAGCGTACCGGTAGGGCAGGAAGAGCAAATCCGGCAGGAGCTGCTGCAAAACCCGGATGTACGCTACGTGGAAATGGATTATCTGGCGTACGCGCAGCTTATCCCTAACGATCCGCGCTGGCCGGAACAGTATGGTCCGCAGGCCGTTAACGCGCCGGAGGCGTGGGATATCACCACGGGTTCGAGCGATATTGTGCTTGCGGTGATCGATTCAGGCATCGACTCGCGCCACCCGGAGTTTTCCGGCCGGCTGGCGCGCGGTTATGATTTTATTGACGACGACAGTACGCCGCAGGACGACTGCGGCCACGGAACGCACGTGGCCGGCATCGCCGCGGCCACGGGGAACAACCGCAGGGGCGTCGCCGGGATCGACTGGCATTCGAAAGTCATGCCCATCCGCGTGATCCACGATACCGGCGCGAGCTGCTCGGGGCCAACCAGCGGGCTGGCAAGCGGGATTGTGTATGCCGTCCAGCACGGGGCAAAGGTGATCAACCTGAGCGTGGGACTGGCGCCCGGCGCGTTCTCGCAGACTCTGGAAGATGCGGTCACTTATGCCTACCAGCAGGGCGTGGCGGTATTCGCCGCAGCGGGGAATTACGGCGGAACCAGCCTGCTTCACCCGGCCTCGGCGCAGTACGCGCTGGCGGTGGGCGCCGCCAACCGCAGTCTGACCGACAAGGCCTCTTTCTCTAATGCCAGCAATCTGGCCGGCCAGCGGATGGTGGTCGCGCCGGGCGTAAACATCCTCTCAACCACACCCAATCATTCGTTCCTGTACGAGGAATTTGGCGTCACGCGCAACTACGGCATCCTTTCCGGTACATCGATGGCCACGCCGCACGTATCTGGCGCGGCGACCCTGATGGCGGCTCTGCCAGCATTTGACACCCCGGATAAGATCTACCAGGCGATCATTGCCACAGCGTTGGATATCGGCCCGGAGGATGGATGGGATCGCAATACCGGTTATGGACTGCTGCAAATCGAACTGGCGATGGGTTTTGAGGACTTCACTCCGCCTCCGGTGGAAGAACCGGGTGTGGTATATGACTACGTCACTTCGGTGGATTGTCCCGAGGTAACATATGAATGGGATGATGCCAGCGGAGGGCTGCCAGTTCCGCTGGTGAGCGCCGACGCGCGCGCGGAGATTACCCTATCCGCGCCAATACCGTATGCCGGCCAAAGTTTTTCGAGCATCACCGTCAGCGCCAACGGGTATGTCTCGTTTGGCGCAGAGAGTATGCCCTATTCCGATAAGATCAACTATCCCATCCCCTGGCCAGCGCCGCCCAATTTGATGGTTGCTCCCTACTGGTCAGATTTGAGCCAGTCGGTGGGTGGGGGCGTGTATTATCTCGATCTTGCCGACCGCCTGATCGTGCAATGGGATGAGGTTTCCATTCAGGGCATGGTGCCGCAAAACAGCCTGCTGACCTTTCAGGTGATCTTCTATCGCACCAGCGGGCATATCCTGTTCCAGTACCGCACGCTGCGTGGCCCGCATTCGGATGGCGACCGCGGAACCGTGGGCCTGGAGTACGGCAGCAGCTCCGGCACGCAGGTTTCCTATAATCAGGCCGGAAAACTGAGACCGGAAATGGCGATCCTGTTCGTCCCGGCTGAACCGGGCAGTACGCGCAACCTGTTTGACTGCCTGCTGGTGACGCGCGAGGATTTTCTCGGTTGTAACCAACTCCCGCCATTTGGCGTCGATCTGCCGGATACCGCGCCGCCCCTGGCCGATGGGACAGAACTGACCATCCGGCTGCTGCGCTCAGTGCCACGTAATTGGCCGGAGAATTTCCTGCCAGTTGAGGCGTACGCGGGTATCGACATCCAGCCCGACCCGCCGGAAGCAGTGGTGTGCTACACCTACACCGGCGCGGACGTGTTGAAGGCCGGTGGCCGCCCGCAAAATCTGTTCCTGGCCAACTACCGGCCCAGCGGCCGGCGCTGGGAGCGGCTGCCGACCGTGGCGGAACCGCTCGCCAGCCAGCTTCGCGCCGAAGTGGATCATTTCTCCATTTTTGGCGTATTCGCGCTGCAGCCTTCGCGTCTGCCCGAGACAGGCGCCGATCTGACGGCTGGTTTTTCGCCGCTGATTGTGGTCGCGCTGGGCGTGGTGGCTTTGGCGCTGCTGCGCCGGGTGCTGCTGTAAGCGTATGAGGGGTATCTGCCGTGCGCGGTGGCTGTGCTTGGCGGTGATGATTTTCCTCGCGGGGTGCCAGGCGGCGATTACTCCCTCGGCTATCCAGTCGCCTTTGGCAGAAACGACAACCACGCTGCCTGCGCCAGTCCAGCATACGCGGGCCACGCCATTAGCCATCACGGAAACGCCGCCCGCTGTCCTGAAACCCTCCGCGACACCGCTCCCGGATTCACTGGAGGAGCTGGCGCGCGGCGTGCATGGCAAAAGGCTGGTTGAATGGGTGGAACTACCGGCCATCCGCGTGCGTGCGCCGGTGCGCCCGGTGGGATGGAGTGCCGAATCGGTGGAGGATCTGCCGGAATGGGACAACCCCGAGGCAGAAGTGGGGTGGGTGGTATCCAGCGCGCTCCCGGGCGACGCGGGAAATATCATTCTTTACGGGCATAACAACATCCATTCCTCGGTCTTTCTGCGCCTGTCAGAGATGCAACCCGGCGATGAAATAGCACTAACGACTGGCGAGGGAGAGTGGCGTTACCGGGTGAAAGAGGTGAGGATTCTGGAAATCGGCGGGGAAGAAGCCGACCAGCGCGCCTACCAGCAATACCTGCAGCCCGGTGAGGAAGCGTTGTTGACGTTACTGTCCTGCTGGCCGCCTGATAACAACACCCACCGCGTGATCGTGAAGGCCCTGCCGGAAAGTGACGCGCCGAATCGCTAGAAGTTTTGAAACCCCTATGCTAAAATGCAGGCACAGGATCAGGTGGTCGGTATCAAGGAAAACTTGACCGGCGTGGGGTGGCCACAGCCCTTCGAAAAGTACCGCTGACCTTGAACACCGATCCTATGAAAAAGTACCTCACCCACCGGGCAGCATTTTTCCGCGCGAGAACGGAATTGAGCGCGTCATTTTGGGTTTTGATGCAACCGCCTGCGATTCGAGAAGAATAAGGAGGAAAATTCATGCTGATCGTAAATGGGAAGAACATCACCTGGGGCCAGCCGAACGAGATTGTGGAAGGCTATGCAATCCTGATCCAGGGCGATACGATCAAAGAGATCGGGCCGCAGGACGATTTGATCGCGCGATATCCACAGGAAGAGCGCAAAGATGCGCATAGCCAATATGTGATGCCAGGCAATATTTGCGCGCACACGCACTTTTACGGGGCGTTTTCGCGCGGCATGGGCATTCCCGGCCCGGCGGCCAAAGATTTCCCTGAGATCCTGCAAAAACTATGGTGGCCGCTGGATAAATCACTGCTGATGGAAGATGTGCGCTATTCTACGCTGGTGTGCCTGGTGGACGCCGTGCGGCACGGCACGACCACGCTGATCGACCACCACGCTTCACCGGCTGCCATCACCGGGTCGCTGGACGTGATTGCCGAAGCGGTTGAGCAAGCGGGCGTGCGCGCTTCGTTGTGCTATGAAGTCACCGACCGCAACGGTCTGGATGGAGCCCGCGAGGGCATCGAGGAGAATGTGCGTTTCCTCAAGCGCGTGGGCGGGGAGAGCAATGGGCGGCTGGCGGCGCTGTTTGGCCTGCACGCTGGTCTGACGATTTCGGATGAAACCCTGGCCGCCTGCCGTGAGGCGGTTGGTGAAGACGTGGGTTTTCATATTCACGTGGCAGAACACCCATCGGATGAATACGATAGCCTGCAAAAGACCGGCATGCGCGTGGTCGACCGGCTGCAAAAGTTTGGCATTCTCGGGCCGCGCTCGATCGTGGTGCATGCTGTGCACGTCGACGCGCGTGAGATGGCCATCCTGGCCGAAACAAATACCTGGGTGTCGCACCAGCCGCGTTCGAATATGAACAATGCCGTGGGCCTGCCGGCGGTGGAGGATATGCTGCGCATGGGTATCCGCGTCTGTCTGGGCAACGACGGATTCTCCAACGCAATGTGGGAAGAGTGGAAAGCCGCCTATCTGGCACACAAACTCTACCACCGCGATCCTCGCAAAGTGCAGGGCGACACGGTGGCGCGCATGGCGGCGTACAACAATGCCGCACTGGCGCAGACCATGTTTGGTGTGCCGGTGGGCGTCATTGCTCCCGGCGCGAAGGCCGACCTAATCTTCGTCGATTACCATCCCTTTACGGAATTGACGGCAGGCAACCTGCCGTGGCAGATTGTGTTTGGTTTCCACGAGAGCATGGTCACCACCACCATTGTTGGCGGACAGGTATTAATGGATAACCGGGAACTGCTGACCCTGGACGAGGAGAAGATCGCGTATGAGGCGCGCAAGCTCTCACCAGAGGTGTGGCAGCGCTACCAGCAGCAATTTTAGATCAGGCAAGACTTTGGAGGCATAGCGTGAGCGAAGAGAAACATGCAAAACCCAAGACGATCGCCATCATCGGCGGCACCGGGAAAGAAGGCAAGGGGCTGGCGTACCGCTGGTGCAAGGCGGGCTACCGCATCATTATCGGATCGCGGCAGTTGGAAAAGGCCCAGGCGGCGGTCGAAGATGTACTGTTGCTGGCCGAGGAGCACGTCCATCTGAGCGGCATGACAAACCCCGAGGCGGCCGAGCAGGCGGATCTGGTGGTTCTGACTGTACCGTATTCTGTGCACTGCGAAATGTTGGAAGCGCTGAAACCTTACTTGAAGGGCAAGATTCTGGTGGACGTGACCGTGCCGCTGGTGCCGCCAAAGGTCACCAAAGTGCAGATGCCACCGGAGGGCAGCGCTTCGATGCAGGCGCAAGCCATTCTGGGCGAGGATACCCAGGTTGTGGCAGCGTTCCAGAATATTTCCTACGAGAAATTGCTCAATAACGAAGAAGTCGAATGCGACGTGCTGGTGTGCGGCAAAGGAAAATCTGCCCGCGAAGTGGTGCTGGAGCTGGTGCGCGACGCCGGTCTGGTGGGGTGGGACGCCGGCCCGTTGGAGAACGCGGTTGTGGTCGAGGGTATGACCTCGATACTGATCGGCCTCAACAAGCAATTTGGGGTACAATCAGCGGGAATCCGCATCACCGGTGTACCGCGGCCATTTTAAGGAGAGAGCCTGTTGCCAGCGTTAACGCTTCAACCCGTTTCTGGTATCCCCCTGGTCCAACCAGGTGATGACCTGGCCGATATGGTGTGGAATGCATTGCGGCAGTCGGGCATTCACCTGCACGATGGCGACATTCTGGTTGTGGCGCAAAAGATTGTCTCCAAAGCCGAAGGCCGGTTGGTGAACCTGAACGATGTAGAACCAGGCGAACAAGCCCGTGAACTGGCCGGCGTGACCCAGAAAGATGCGCGCTTTCTCGAGCTGGTACTGCGCGAAAGCCGCGAAGTGCTGCGCACGCGGCCGGGAACGATCATCGTGGAGCACAATTGCGGTTTTGTGTGCGCCAACGCCGGCATCGATCATTCTAATGTAGAGGGGCCGTGGGGAAACGCCGAAGACTGGGTGCTGCTGCTGCCGGAAAACGCCGACCGCTCCGCTCAGCGGCTGCGCGACGCGCTGCAAGAGCGCTCTGGGGCGCAGGTGGGCATTTTGATCATCGATTCGCATGGGCGGGCATGGCGCATGGGTACGGTTGGCGCCGCCATTGGCGTGGCAGGGCTGCCCGGGCTGGTCGACTTGCGCGGCCAGCCGGATATGTTCGGCTATACCCTGCGGGTGACGATGGTGGCCGCGGCGGATGAACTTGCCGCGGCGGCTTCGCTGGTCATGGGACAGGCCGACGAGCAGACACCGCTGGTACACGTGCGCGGTTTTCCGTACGCGCTGCGCGAAGGGAGTCTGTCAGAGTTGATCCGTCCAAAAGAACTGGATATGTTCCGTTAGGGGGTTGGAGGGTATTATGTATGTGGTCGCAACGCTACTCAACCCTGCCGCCACCCAACAAACACAGCAAATGTGGGAGTGGCTGGAAACCCAATGCGGGCTGATGGGGATCAAGCTGACCCCGCTGCCACATTTTTCCTGGGTCGTCACCGAAGAATTTGACTTGAATCGAGTGGAAGTTGAAATTCGCAAGCTGGCCGAGGAACTCGAGTCGTTTACCGCGGAAACCACCGGATTGGGCATTTTTACGGGCGAAAGTCCGGTGCTGCACACCAACCTGGTGAAGACACGCCGGCTGCTCGAGGTGCAGGAGCGAATTTGGAATGCGACCAGCAGCTGCGCCACGCGGATAAGCCCATATTATGAGCCGAGTTCGTGGATGCCGCATATTACCCTGGCCTACCGGGATATCACGCCCGCGAACCTGGGGTGCGCGGTTCAGGACCTGGCATTCCGCCACCTGAACATGAGAGTCTTTGTCGATCATCTGGCGTTGATTTACGATGTCGAAGGCCAGATTGGGATTAAGTTCCGATACGATTTTTAAATGAGTTAACCGGAAAAGGTGGGAAGATATGATCGAAATTCCAGCATCTCATGCGGATTTGGTGTCTGACGATGTAAAAAGTTTTGCGTTCCTGGCGACGGTGATGGCCAACGGCACACCCCAGGTGACACCGGTGTGGTTCAACTTTCACGATGGGTACCTGCTGATCAATACCGCGGAGGGCCGCACCAAAGATCGCAACATGCGCGAGCGACCCGACATCGCGGTGTCGATACCCGACCCGAAGAACATGTACCGCTATCTGCAGATACGCGGGCGCGTGGTGGAAATCACAGGCGAAGGCGCTGTGGAACACATCAACTGGCTTTCGCAAAAATATTTGGGCAAACCCTACAACCTTCCAGAAGGTCAGAGACGGGTGATCTACCGCGTTGAGCCGAACTGGGTGACCATCAATGGTTAAAACGAGCGCCTGCATATGAAAATCACCGCGCTCGCAGGTGGGGTGGGTGGAGCGAAACTGGTGGACGGCCTGGCGCGCTGCCTGCCGGCCGAGGACCTCACCGTAATTGTCAACACCGGCGATGATTTTAATCATTTCGGGTTGCGCATCTGCCCCGACCTGGATACGGTATGCTACACGCTGGCCGGCATGGCCAACCCAGCCACGGGTTGGGGACGCGCCGGCGAAACCTGGAATGTGCTGGAAAGCCTGCGCGCCCTGGACGCTCCGTCCTGGTTCGCGTTGGGCGATGCCGACCTGGGCACGCACCTGGAGCGCACGCGCCGGCTGGTGGAGGGCGAAACGCTGTCGCAGGTGACGGCGGCGTTCTGCCGGGCGTGGGGTATCCCTGTGACTGTGCTGCCAATGAGTGATGACCGCGTGTCCACCATCGTGCAGACACGCGAAGACGGCGAACTGCCGTTCCAGGATTATTTTGTCCGCCGGCGCTGCGAGCCGGCCGTCATGGGCTTTCGCTTTGAAGGATTGGAATCGGCGCAGCCAGCCCCGGGTGTGCTGGAAAGCCTGCGCGCGGCGGATGTGATCATCCTGGCGCCATCGAACCCGTGGGTCAGCATCGGCCCGATCGCGGCGCTGCCGGGGGTGATGGACGCGCTGCGAGCCGGCAAGGTGGTGGCGGTTTCCCCGCTGATTGGCGGGCAGGCAGTGAAAGGCCCGGCAGCCAGGATGTACCGCGATCTGGGCATCGAGCCCTCCAGCCGCGCGGTGGCGGAACATTACCGCGGCTTTCTGGACGCAATTGTTGTGGATCACGCCGATCAGCAGCAGGCATCTGATATCGAACAGTGGGGTATAATTTCTATCGTAACCGATATACTTATCCCAGGCACCGAAGAGCGGCAGCGCCTAGCGAGAGAAATCCTCGCTTATTGTGGATACAGTTAGGAGGAATAAAGCCGGATGAGCTTGTGGGCGATCATTCCCGTCAAGCCATTACGTAGAGGCAAATCCCGTCTTGCCGGTGTCCTGTCTGAAGACGAGCGGGCATTGCTCAACTATACAATGCTATCCAGCACGTTAAAAGTTTTAGCGGAAGTACCCGAGATCACCGAGCGGCTGGTTGTCAGCCGCGACCCGGCCGCGCTGGCTCTGGCTCGCGAGTACGGGGCGCGCACGCTACAGGAAGACGGCAGCCCGGGGTTAAACACTGCGCTGCGCCGGGCGACCGTAGTCGCGCAGGTGTATTCGGCCGGCGGCGTGCTGATTCTGCCAGCCGACTTGCCGTTAATTTCGCCGGCGGACGTAGCGGAACTGATCACACACACCAACAAGCCCCCGGTGGTTGTGATTGCGCCTGACCGGCGTAACGATGGCACGAATGCGCTGCTCTGCAGTCCGGCCGGGCTGATTGACTATCACTTTGGACCGGGTTCGTTTCACAAACATGTCCAACAGGCGGAAAAATCCGGCGTGCGCGTTGAAGTTTGCACCCTGTTTTCGCTGGGATTGGATTTGGATTTACCGGAAGACCTGGATTTATTAAGGCAAATGAGAGCATTACAAATCGATATCTAGCCCATCCGTATCACTACGATCATCCTTAGGAGGACTCATGACCGAACGTGTTGCCTTATATTTGCAAGATGCTCATGATCTGCGCGACGGCCTGGAGTATGTCCGTTACGCAGAATCACGCGGGTTCGAGGCTGTCTGGCAGGCGGAAAGCCGCCTGGTGCGGGATGCGATTGTTCCCATGGCTGCGTATGCCGCGGTGACCGAGCGTTTGAAGGTCGGCTCCGGGGTGATCAACAACTGGACGCGCAATATCGGTTTGCTGGCTGCCACCTTCCTGACCCTGGATGATCTGGCCCCTGGCAGAGTCATCTGCGGTATCGGCGCGTGGTGGGATCCGTTGGCGAAAAACGTGGGCATCGAGCGGCGCAAACCATTGCTGGCCATGCGTGAAACCGTCACGGTGCTGCGCCGGCTGCTGAACATGGAACGGGTCACGTTCGAAGGTGAGTTCCACCAGGTACATGAGATTGAGCTGGACGTCGTCCACGGCCGCCGCGAGCCGCGGGACGTTCCCATTTACATCGGCGCGACGGGCGACCAAATGATGGAACTGACCGGCGAGATCGCCGACGGCGCGGTGCTCAACTACTGCGTACCGCCCGAGTATAACGTGCGCGCGCTGGAACTGCTGGAGAAGGGCGCGCAGAAATCCGGCAAGACCCTGGACGACATCGACCGCCCGCAGTTGATCGTCTGCTCGGTGGATCACGACCACGACCGGGCAATCGACAGCACGCGTGGCCTGTTGACCCAGTACCTGGCGCAGCAGCCGCACATCGCCAAGGCGTCAGGCGTCTCGATGGATGTGGTGGCGGAGATTCAATCCATCCTCGGCTGGCCAGCGACCAAGGAGCAGATAAACAAGGCCAAGCATCTGGTTCCCGAAGATCTGATCCACCGCATCACCGCATCTGGGACCCCGGATGAGGCGCGCGCCAGGGTGGCCGAGTATCGCAAATACGGCTGCACCTGCCCGATCCTGTACCCAGTGGGTGGGGACGTGAATCTGCTGGTCGACACCTTTGCCCAGGCATGATGAAGAAACAGGGAAGCGCCCGGCAGTGCTTTGTTTGTGGCGTGGAAAATCCTTACGGGCTGCACCTGAAGTTCTATGAGAGCGGCCCGGGCGAAACCCACGCCGAGATTGTGGTGCCTGAGCGGTATCAGGGCTACCCTGGCATCGTGCATGGCGGCGTGATCGCCGCCATGCTGGACGAGGTCTCCGGGCGCGCCTTTATAGGAGATAACCCGCCGCGTTTTATGGTCACCGTCAAGCTGTCTGTGCGTTACCGCCGGCCGGTGCCGGTGGAGACTTTGCTGGTGCTCAAAGGGCACGCGGGTGAAGATAAAGGCCGCGCAGCTTATGCGACAGGCGAAATCTATGACGCGCAGGGCGTACTGCTGGCGGAGGCGGAAACCGTGCTGGCCGATATACCCCCCGACGTTGGCGGGATGACCGAACTGGGCGAAGACGATTGGAAAGTTTATCCAGATTGAGGAGCGCAAAACGATGATTATTGCATATCACCGACCAGCTTCAGTGGATGAAGCGCTGGCATTAATAAACCGGACGGAACCGGAAACGCTTCCGCTGGGCGGGGGCACGGTCTTGAGCCGGCCGGGACCGGGGCGTTATGCCGTGGTGGACTTGCAGTCGCTGGGGCTCAACAAGATCGAACGCCAGGGCGCGACGCTGGTGATCGGCGCGGCCGCGACGCTGCAGGACTTGTACGCGCGCGCCGACATTCAGGAAGCGCTACGCGAGGCCATCCGGCGCGAAACGACCTACAACCTGCGGCAAAGCGCGAGCGTGGCAGGGGCGCTGGTCAGCGCAGATGGCAAATCGCCCTTTGCCGCGGCGATGCTGGCGTTGGGCGCGGTGCTGGTGTGGGCGCCAGACGGGCGCGAAACACCGCTGGCGCAGTATTATGACGGCGTTTCCGCCCGCACGCAAGGGCTGATTTTGCGTGTAGCCATCCCCGTGGATGCTGAATTGCGGTATGAAGCTATCGCAAAAACACCGGCGGACGTGCCGATCCTGTGTGGGGCAGTGGGGCGGCTGGCGAATGGGTTGCAAAACGTGGTGCTGGGCGGAATAGGGGACGCGCCGATGCTGGTGCGCAGCCAAACTGGAGGTCTGGAAGGCATCGAACTTGCCAACGCGGTCGAGAATGTATTTAGTAATGCGTATAGCCAATATGGTAATCAAAATTCTTCCAATTCTGATTACTTAAAACCAACCAGCGCGATCTTACTGCGCCGTCTGACCGGCGATCTACCCGGCCGGGCAGGCTAAAGGTGAGCACTATGGAAATCAATCGCTTGATCAACGGTAACCTGCAACGATACACTACTGCGCCGTCTGATACGCTGCTGGCAGTGTTGCGGCGCGAAGGCTTTTTTGGCGCGAAATTTGGCGGCTGCAAAGAAGGTGAATGCGGCGCATGCGCGGTTCTGCTGGACGGCCGTCCGGTCAATTCGTGCTCGATGCTGGCCGCTCAGGCCGAGGGCCACCGCATCGAGACCATTGAAGGGATCGGCCAGCACCCCGAACAGGGCTGGAAAAAGACTTCCGGGCTGCATCCCATCCAGCAGGCGTTCGTCGAGACCGGCGCGGTGCAATGTGGATACTGCACGCCAGCCATGGTGCTGGCCGCCAAATCGCTGCTCGAGCGCGAGCCCAATCCTACCGAAACCCAGGTTCGCGAAGTGCTCTCCGGCGTTCTGTGCCGCTGTACCGGTTATCTGAAGCCCGTACAGGCAGTGATGCGCGCCGCGGCCTATTTGCGCGGTGAAGCCGTGCCGCCCATCGATGGAAGCATTGAAGCACCAGAAGGCCTGTTTGGCGAGCCAGGCGGCGGCGATGCGGGCTTACCCAATATTGGAACCCCCTCTGGCGCCGACACGCTCACCCGTGTGATGCCGCGTATCAGCATCACCCCGCAGGCCGGGGCCTGGACCCAGGTGGGAAAACCCGAGCAGAAAGTCGATGCAGTCAAGCTGGTGCAGGGGAAACCAGCCTTTACCGCCGACCTGGATATGCGCGGCATGCTGGTGGCCAAAGTGCTGCACAGCCCGGTGGCACACGCACGCATCAAGCGCATCGACACCACCAAAGCCAAAGCGCTGGACGGCGTGGCGGCAGTGCTGACCTACCAGGACATCCCGCGCGTGGTGTATTCCACCGCCGGTCAGTCTGACCCGATCCCCGGGCCGCTGGACAGCTTCTCGCTGGACAGCAAAGTGCGTTTTGTAGGCGACCGCGTGGCCTTTGTGGCTGCGGAGACTGAGGAAATCGCCTACCAGGCGCTGCAGTTGATCGAAGTTGAATACGAAGAGCTGCCGGCCATCATCGACCCGGCCGACGCGATGAAACCCGGCGCGGTACGCATACATGACGAGCCGGAGTACGTGAACTTCGGCGACTCGAACCCGGAAAAGAACCTGGCCGCCGAGCTGCGCATCGACATTGGCGATGTGGAAAAGGGCTTTGCCGAGGCTGATTTTATCTTTGAGGGCGACTACGAAGTACCCAAAGTGCAGCAGGCGCATATCGAGCCGCATGTGGCCGTGACGTACTGGGATGAAGATGACCGGCTGGTGATCCGCACCAGCACCCAGGTGCCATTCCACACCCGCCGCGTGCTGGCGCCTGTGCTGGGCCTACCGATGAAGCGCATCCGTGTCATTAAGCCGCGTATTGGCGGCGGGTTCGGCGGCAAGCAGGAAATTCTGATGGAAGACGTAGCCGCGCACCTGACCATTGCCACCAGGCGGCCGGTGATCTACGAGTACACACGCGAGGAAGAGTTTATCGCCGCGCGCTCGCGCCACCCGATGCGCGTGCACATGAAGACCGGCGTCAAGCGCGACGGTACCATCACTGCCAACGAGATGTACGCGCTGTCGGATACCGGCGCGTATGGCTGCCATGCCCTCACCGTTACCGGCAACACCGGCCACAAGTCGATGGCGCTGTACATCGGCGACGGACCGTACCGCGAATCGCCCAATATCCGCTTCTACGCCGACGTGGTGTACACCAACACCCCGCCATCCGGCGCATTCCGCGGTTATGGCGTGCCGCAGGGCTATTGGCCGCTCGACCGCCACATGGAAAAGATCGCCCGCGAGTTGGGGCTGGACCCGCTGGATTTCCGGCTGAAGAATGCCATTCGCCCAGGGGAATACCACCCGTTCAGCAAATCATGGAGCGAAGGCCGCGAACCGCGCCCGGAGATCATCCATACCGTGGGATTGGAACAGTGCGTCCAGCAGGGTAAAGCCGTGGCCGGGTGGGACCAGAAATTCCATAATCCCGAATGGCGCAGCGTGCCCGGCAAGCCGCACCTGCGGCGCGGGATCGGCGTGGCGATGGTGATGCAGGGCACAGCCATCCCGTACCTGGATATGGGCGGCGCCAGCATCAAGATGAACGACGACGGTTCCTTCAACCTGCTGATTGGAGCGACCGACCTGGGCACCGGCTCGGATACTGTGCTGGGCCAGATGGCGGCCGAAGTGCTGGGCATCCCGCTGGAAGACCTGATCGTCTACTCTTCGGATACGGATTTCACCCCGTTTGACAAGGGCGCGTACGCGTCCAGCACCACCTACATTTCCGGAACCGCGGCGGTACTGGCGGCGCGCAAAGTCGCGGAGCGCATCCGCGTACGCGCGGCGCGCATGCTCAACGAGCGCGGCGGCCCGCAGGTGGAAGCTGACGAGATCGAGCTGGCCGACCGCAAGGCGATTGCGCCGGATGGGCGTTTTGTGACCCTGGTCGAAGTTGGGCACGACTCGCTGCACCATACTGACCAGGAACAGATCATGGGCGTCGCCTCCTACGTGTCGCCGTCATCCCCGCCGCCGTTCGCGGCGCAGTTCGCGGAGGTGACGGTGGACATCGAAACCGGCCAGGTCACCGTGGACAAGTTGGTGATGGCCGTTGACGGCGGCGTGATCGTCAACCCGGTGCTGGCTTCGGGCCAGATCGAAGGCGGCATGACCCAGGCTTTGGGTTATGCGGTTTGCGAAGAAATGCGATATGATGATAAGGGCAACGCGCTGGAACGCGATCTGGTGGATTACCACATCTTCCGCGCGGATGAAATGCCAAAGCTGGAAACGCTGTTTATCGAAACGTTCGAGCCTACCCATCCGTTTGGGGTCAAGGCCGTGGCGGAAATCCCGATGGATGGCGTGGCGCCGGCAGTAGGCAATGCCATTTTGGACGCGTGCGGCGCGCAGGTGGATGTCAATCCCACCACGCCAGACCGGGTCTGGCGCGCGCTGCAATCGGGCAATACCGGCGGATTCACGCGGAAAGAAGTGCGGTAAATTTTTGCGCAGAGAGGCTGAAAGTTGAAGATAGCATCCCCGATCTATGTGATTGGACACGTCAACCCGGACACCGATTCGATCGCGTCTGCCATGGGCTATGCCTGGCTGCTGCGCGAACGCGACGGCGCTGATACCGTAGCGGCGCGTGCGGGCGCGTATAACCCGCAGACGGTCTGGGTGCTCAAATATTTGGGCATGGAAGGGCCGATGCTGCTCACCGACGCCTCTCCGCGCTTTGAGTCCGTGATGCGGCGTTACGATACGACCACGCCCGAGCGCCCGCTGCGCGAAGCCTGGGCAATTTCGGCTCGCACCGGGGGTATCGCCCCAATCCTGAACCCGGACGGTACGCCGTTCGGCCTGGTGACCGGGCGAAGCCTGTTTAACTTCCTCAGCCATCTGGTTGGACCGCACATCAAGCAGCAAGATCTCAAGCTGAACGATTTTCTGGAGATGCCCTGCAAAGATGCCGCCGATATTAACGTGGCTCGCTTTCAGGCCTCCACGCGCATTCGCGATGTAATCAACCGCATCCTGCGCGAGGAAGGTGATGAGTTCTGGGTGCTGGACGAAAACGGCTTCTATGCCGGTATCTGCCGCCAGCGCGACCTGCTCAACCCGCCACGGCTGCGCATCATCATGGTCGATCATAATGAGCCGGGGCAGGCGCTGGGCTCGCTGGAAGAGGCTGAATTGCTGGAAATTCTTGACCATCACCGCCTGGGCAATCCTTCCACCCACATGCCGATCAAATTCACTGTGGATGTGGTGGGCAGCACCAGCACGCTGGTGTCGGAGCAGATCGCCGACGCCGGGTTGAGCGCTCCGCCGGCGATTGCCGGGATGTTGCTGGCCGGCCTGCTGTCGGACACGCTGATCCTGACCTCTCCCACGACGACCAACCGCGACAAAGATGCCGCGGAACGGCTGGGACGCTGGGCTTTCGCGGCTGGGAGCAAGCTCTCGGGCGAGACCATCAAGAGCTTTGGCGACAAAGTGGTCTCAGCCGGCGCGGGCCTGGCAGCGCGCGCGCCTCGCGAAATCGTCATCACCGATATGAAAATTTACAACGGCGGCGGGTTGCAGTTCTCGATCTCGCAGGCCGAAGTGAACAACCTGTACGAAGTCAGCGAGCACCTGGAAAAGCTCACCCAGGCCTTGAATGACCTGCGCGTCAGCCGCGGTCTGGATTTCTCGATGCTCATGGTGACGGACGTGGTGCGCGGTTCCAGCCGCCTGCTGATTTCAAACCCACCGGCGGTGTTGAGCGATCTTCCATACCCGCCGCAGAACGACGGAACCCGCCAGGCGGAGGGGGTCGTCTCGCGCAAGAAGCAGCTTTTGCCGGTGGTTCTGGGCTTATTGGAGGCATAAAGGATGGGCCAAGCATCCATCATCCAAACCCTGGCCGAACTGGAAGCGAACGGCCGGGCGGGCGTGTTATGCACCATCATCGAGACTAACGGGTCAACGCCGCGGCATGAGGGCAGCAAGATGCTGGTCTTTGCCGATGGCAGTTTCGTGGGAACCGTCGGCGGCGGCGAGATTGAAAACCGCGTACGCGAGACGGCCATGCAGGCGTTGAAGGATGGGAAATCCCGCGTACTCCGGTATAATATGATTGACCCGAGCAGGGGCGATCCCGGTGTATGTGGAGGTACAGTGGAGGTGTTTGTGGAGCCGTTTCTTCCACAACCGACTCTGGTCGTCGTGGGCGGCGGCCATGTGGGCAAGGCAGTGGCGCACCTGGCGCACTGGCTTGGGTTTCGGGTTGCCGTTTCCGACGACCGCCCGGAATTCTGCACCCCGGAGGCTAACCCGGATGCGGATATGTTTTACCCGGTGCCGATGGCGGAACTGCCGGCACAAATGCAGATTAATCCCTATACCTACTTTGTTCTGACCACGCGCGGGTCGGCGGTGGACGTGGCCGGCCTGCCAGCCTTGCTGGCCAGCGAAGCTCCTTACATCGGCGTGATCGGTTCGCGCCGGCGCTGGGTGACCACGCGCAAGGCTTTGTTGGATGCCGGCGTACCTGAAGAACAGTTGAAGCGCGTCATATCCCCGATGGGACTGGAGCTCAATGCAGAAACGCCGGAAGAGATCGCGGTGAGCATCCTGGCAGAAATCATCATGCTGCGCAATGCCGGTACCGGCAAGAGCATGGATATCGAATAACACGGAGGCCGAATAAATATGTGGCAGGAATGTATCAGCGCTACCACAGTGGAAGAAGCAGTTCAGGCTCTGGCGCAGACAGGCAGCAACGCGCGCATCATCGCCGGCGGCACAGATCTGATCCTGGAGATGGAGCGCGGGGTTCGTCACGGGCTGCAAACGATTATTGACATTTCGCGGGTACATGGACTTGACCAGATTTGCCTGGACGAGGATGGTACGCTGTATCTGGGGCCGCTGGTGACGCATAACCACTGCGTCCAGTCGCATCTTGTGCGAGAACGCGCCTTCCCTCTGGCGAAAGCCGCCTGGGAAGTAGGATCGCCACAGATCCGCAACCGCGGCACCATCGCGGGCAATCTGATCACGGCTTCGCCGGCCAATGACACCATCACCCCGCTGATGGCGCTGGATGCGATTGTGGTGCTGCAATCGGTGCGCGGCAAGCGCAGCGTGCCGCTGAGCGCGTTTTACACCGGCGTTCGGCGTTCGGTGATGGAACCGGATGAAATGCTGGTGAACATCTGCATCCCTGGCGCGCAGGCCAACCGGCGCGGTACGTTTATCAAGTATGCGCTGCGGCGCGCGCAGGCCATATCGGTCGTCAATGCCGCTGTAGTACTGTCTATGAACGGCACAACCGTTGAAAGCGCCGCCATCACGCTGGGCGCCGTCGCGCCGGTGATCATCCATGCTACTGAGGCCGAACCGTATCTAGTGGGCAAGGAACTGACAGAAGAGGTGATGGAAAAAGCCGGTGAACTGGCAGCCAAATCCGCCCGGCCGATCGACGATGTGCGCGGCAGCGCGGTGTACCGGCGGGCGATGGTACGCGTGGTGGTGAAGCGCGCGCTGACCGCTCTGGCGCGCGGCGAAGAGCGCGCCGGGTACCCGGACGATCCGGTGCTGCTATGGGGCGGCGATTACAATGAGCCCTCGTATTTGCCCAACATTGTGCGCCATGCCGCCAGCGACCCGATTGTGACCCACATCAACGGCAAGGAATACGTGTTCCACACCGGCCAGGACAAAACCCTGCTGCGTCTGCTGCGCGAAGAAGCCGGCCTGGTGGGAACGAAAGAAGGCTGCGCCGAAGGGGAATGTGGCGCCTGCACGGTATTCTTGGACGGCGTGGCGGTGATGAGCTGCATGGTCCCCGCGCCGCGCGCGCACGGCGCAGAAATCATCACGGTGGAAGGGCTTTCGGTGAATGGCAGCCTGCACCCGGTGCAGGAAGCGTTCATCGAAGAAGGTGCGGTGCAATGCGGTTACTGCACGCCGGGCTTCCTGATGTCAGCGGCCAAACTGCTGGAAGAAAAACCACAGCCGACCAAAGAAGACATCCAGGCATCGCTCACCGGGAATTTGTGCCGCTGCACCGGCTACTATAAAATTATCCAGGCTGTGGAGCGAGCCGCCGCGAAAGGGAGCTGATCATGGGGCGCCATTCTCCGTACCAGTTTGAACAGCCGCGCACGAATCGACAGGAAATTCATCCCATCTGGAGGCTGATTGGCCTGGCGATGCTGCTGTTGATCCCGTTTCTGTCCTACCTGGCGGCGATTGGGCTGCTGCAGGAGAATGCCAAACAGCGCTGGTTTCCCATTCCGGGCGATTTATTGATCCGCTGGGGAAATGACCCGATGCTGGGGATCAAAATTCTGTTGACCCTGGTGATCGCATTTCTCCTGTATATGATTTTTATGATGGTGACGTTCATCCTGAACCGCTTTATCGCGCCGCCGCGCTATGGGCCGACGGATGCGCCGCAGGATTCGTACCGCGGGAGAAAGTACCGCCGTTAGGTTCAGGCACGCCGCCGTTTTTTTGGAGGTTGAAATGTCGTATGTGGGGCAATCGGTCCGCAGGCTGGATGCCGTCGGTAAAGTAACCGGAGAAGCGCCGTACCCTGGCGATATAGACATGCCCAACCAGGCGTATATGAAGATCCTCTTCGCCAGGCGGGCGCATGCGATTATTCGCAAGATTGACACGAGCGCCGCGGAGGCGATGGAAGGCGTTCTGGCGGTGTTCACCGCCAAAGACGTACCTGTCAACGAATACGGATTGATCGTGCCCGACCAGCCGGTGCTGTGCGGGCCAGGTTCCAGCAAACCATACACTGACCGGGTGCGTTTTGTCGGGGATCAGGTGGCCCTGGTTGTAGCCGAGAGCGAGCAGATTGCCGACCGGGCGCGCGCGGCGATTGTGGTTGAGTACGAAGATCTACCACTGGTGGATGATCCGCTGGAAGCCGCCAAGGAAGGCGCGCTGCTGCTGCACCCTGACCGCGGATCGAACGTGTTTGTCAAATACCGCATCCGCAAGGGTTCGGTGGAAGAGGCCTTCCAGCGCGCGGATGTGATCATCGAAGGCGAGTACCGCACCCCGGTGCAGGAACATGCCTACCTGCAGCCGGAGGCCGGGCTGGGTTACATCGACGAAGAAGGCCGCGTGACGGTCATCACCGGCGGGCAATGGGTGCATGAAGACCAGGAGCAGATCGCGCATTCGCTCAACCTGCCCAAAGACCGCGTGCGGGTGATTTACCCAGCCATCGGCGGCGCGTTTGGCGGGCGTGAAGATATGTCGGTGCAGATCGTGCTCGGGCTGGCAGCCATGCGGCTGCATGAGCGTGGGATCAACCGCCCGGTAAAGATCATCTGGAACCGGGAAGAATCGATGATCGGCCACCACAAGCGCCACGCATTCTATATCCGCACGCGCTGGGGCGCCACCCGCGACGGCCGTGTGATCGCGGTCGAAGCCGATGTGACTTCGGACGGCGGCGCATACGTGTATACCTCGGGCAAGGTGCTGGGCAACGCAACCCTGCTCGTCACCGGCCCGTACGATATTGACAACGTCAAAGTCGACACGCGCTCGGTATATACCAACCATATCCCTGGCGGCGCATTCCGCGGGTTTGGCGGCCCGCAGGCGGCATTTGCCGCCGAAATGCAGATGAACAAACTCGCGCAGACGCTGGGCATCGACCCGGTGGAACTGCGCGAACGCAATATTTTCCGCGAGGGCTCACTGCTTTCGGTGATGACGCCGCTGCCGCCCGGCGTTACCATGCCAGAGGTGCTGGAAAAGACCGCGCACGCCGCCGGGTGGGAAAAGACCGCCGCAGGCTGGCAGCGCCGCGGCCTGAGCGCGCAAAACCAGCCGGCCGGGCATATTCGCCGTGGAACCGGGGTTGCGATTGGCTTTAAGAACGTGGGTTTCTCTTTTGGCGCGCCCGAACACTGCTGGGCCACCATCGAGCTGCACGGCGGCGCGCGGGTCGAACGTGCTATTCTGCGCCACGCCGGCGCGGAGGTTGGGCAAGGCTCGCATAGCGCGTTTGTGCAGATGGCGGCCGAAGCGCTCGACCTGCCAATGGAATGCATTCAACTCATTGCCTCCGATACAGCCTACACCGATAATTCGGGCAGCGTTTCGGCCTCGCGCATGACGTTTATGGCGGGCAACGCCATCCGCGGCGCGGCGCAGGCAGCGCTGGAAAAATGGAATGCCGAAGAGCGGCCGGCGGTCGCCGCGTACATGTACCGCCCGCCCAAAACCGAGCCGCTCGACCCGGAAACCGGCAAGAGCGAGCCGAATTTTGCCTACGGATATGTGGGCGAAGTGGTGGAAGTGGAGGTCGACACCGAGACCGGGCAGGTGCGCCTGTTGAAAGTGATCTGCGTGGATGATGTTGGCAAGGCGATCAATCCGCAGCAGGTGCTGGGCCAGGTGGAAGGCGCGGTGGTTCAAGCCGCCGGCTACACCTTGATGGAAGACTTCATCGAAAAAGACGGCCGGGTGCTGACGCCCTACCTGTCGAACTATCTCATCCCGACTGTTTTGGATATTCCGGAAACGGTCGAATCGCACCTGTTGGAGTACGCCGACCCGATCGGACCTTGGGGCGCGCGCGGCATGGGCGAAATGCCCTATCTCCCGCTGGCCGCGGCGATCGTTTCAGCGGTGCATGACGCCACCGGCGTGTGGATCAACGAGTTTCCGCTGACGGCGGAACGTGTCTTTGCCGCGCTTCACGGCGGAAAAGGCAAATAACGGCGCGCAGAATGCCTCACGCTTTGAGCAGCGCCAGGAACGCGGATAACGGATGACCTTCATTGCACTTCTTCGTGGCGGTGGTGATCTCGCCAGCGGCGTGGCCTACCGGCTGGCGCGCTGCGGGGCGCAGGTGGTGATTACCGAGTTGGAGCAACCGCGCGCGGTGCGGCGGCTGGTGAGCTTTTCGCAGGCGGTGTACGACGGCGAGATTGTCATTGAAGGGCTGCGCGGGCGCCGCGTGGAAGGCATCGACGCCGTACGCGAGACGCTGGAACGCGGCGAGATTGCCGTGATCGTAGACCCGCCCGCCGCGATCCACGCCGCCCTGCGGCCACATCTGCTGGTGGACGGGCGCATGATCAAGCGCGCACCGGAGCCGGAACTGCACATGGCCCGTTTGGTGGTGGGTCTCGGCCCGGGCTTCACCGCCGGCGCCGATTGCCACGCGGTGATCGAAACCATGCGCGGCGCTTATCTCGGCCGGGTGTACTGGCAGGGTTTGGCTGAAGCCGACACCGGCCAGCCGGAAACCGTGCAGGGGCATCAGGGTGATCGCGTGATCCGCGCTCCAGTCGATGGCGTTCTGCAGGCCCACGCCCGGCTGGGATCTCATCTGGACGCCGGGCAGCCAATCTGCAGCGTCGACGGGCATGAAGTCACAGCGCCGTTCGCAGGAAACCTGCGCGGTCTGATGATGCCGGGTTTGCAGGTTCGCTGCGGGGAAAAGATCGGCGACCTGGACCCGCGTGACGATCCGCGGCTGGCGCATCTGATTTCGGATAAAGCCCTGGCCATCGGCGGGGGAGTGCTGGAAGCGGTGCTTTCCCGCCCCGACATGCGACCGCTGTTCTGCCTGCCATGAAATTGCGCGACGCCTTCCGTCTCCATCCTTTGCCGCGCCTGGCGCTGACCGGCTCGGGCGGAAAAACGAGCGCGCTGTTTCAACTGGCGGGCGAATGGGACGGTCCGGTGCTGCTGACAACCACCACGCATCTTTCGGTGGAACAGGCGCAACGCGCCAGCCACCACTGGATGGTCAAGGACCCGCGCGAGCTGGTCGAACGCGAAACCGACCTGCTGCAGCCCGGGTCCACGCTGATCACCAGCGCGGAAGGCGCGGATGGCCGCACGCCGGGGGCCAGCGTGGAAGTTCTGGCGGCGCTGGTGGAAATTGCCGACACTTACGGTCTGCCGCTGCTGGTCGAAGCGGACGGCTCGCGCATGCTGCCGCTCAAAGTGCCCGCTGAACATGAGCCGGCCGTACCGGTCTGGGCGGACACAGTGGTTGTCGTGGCGGGTCTCTCGGCCCTCGGGCGGCCGCTAACCGCCGAATGGGTGCACCGACCTGAGCGTTTCGCCGCGCTGGCGGATGCGCCATTGGGCAGCCCGATCAGCGCTGAGATGATCGCCCGCGTGCTGGTCAGCTCGCAGGGCGGAATGAAAGGCATTCCGCCTGGGGCAAGGCGCATCGCGCTGCTCAACCAGGCAGATACGCCCGAACAAGCCGCTGCCGCCGCGGAGATCGCCGCACTGCTGCAGCAGCATTACGATGCCGTGGTGTGCGCCTCACTGCAGCACGGACGCGTGGAGGCAGTGTATGAACGCGCGTGCGCGGTGATTCTGGCCGCGGGCAAGTCCGAGCGCTTTGGCGCGCCCAAGGTGCTGCTGGACTGGAGCGGCAAGCCTCTGGTGCGGCGCAGCGCCGAGGGCGCGCTGCAAGCCGGGCTGGAAACCGTGGTCGTCACCGGGGCGCATGACCGCGAAATCCGCGCGGCGCTGGAAGGCCTGCCGGTGCAGATCGTAGCCAACACGCGCTGGGAGGAAGGGCAGAGCACATCCCTCCAGGCCGGTCTGGCAGCCGTAGGCAATGCCGGTTCGGTGATTTTTCTGCTGGCCGACCAGCCGTTTGCCAGCGCTGAGGTTCTACACGCCCTGTTGGATGCTCACCAGCGTACGCTGGCGCCGGTGATTGCCCCGCGCGTGAACGGGCGCAGGGCCAACCCGGTGCTGTTTGACCAGGTGACCTTCACGGATCTGGAAAATGTGCGCGGCGACCAGGGCGGCAGGGCGGTGATGACGCATTGGCCGGTCACGTATGTGGACGTGGACGACGCGCGCCTGCTGGTGGATATCGACACGCCCGAGGACTACCGCCGGCTGCTGGAAGCCGGAGACGAATGAGCGTAAAAAGCAGCGGTCTCGCAGTCGGCGCGGTGGTTCTCGCCGCCGGGCAATCCAGGCGCATGGGAACGCCAAAGATGCTGTTGCCGTGGGGCGATACGACCGTCATCGGCCGTGTGGCGCGGTTGCTCAAAGATGCCGGGGTGGCGCAGATGGTGGTGGTGACCGGCGCCAACCGGACGGAAGTTGAGGCCGCCCTGCAAGAGGAAGAAATCCTTCTGGCGCATAACAGCCAGTACCAGCGCGGCGAGATGCTGACCTCACTTCAGGTGGGGCTGCACGCATTGCGTGAGGATATCCAGGCTGCGCTGGTGGTGCTGGGTGACCAGCCGCAGATTGAGGGCCAGGTGGTACGGCAAATCACTGAGCGTGCGGGCGAAAGCGCCCAGCCGCTGGTGGTTCCCAGCTACCAGAAACGCCGCGGGCATCCGTGGTTGGTGCGTCGCGCGCTGTGGTCCGAGCTATACGCGATGGATGGCGAGCGGGAGACGCTGCGCGATTTTCTCAACCGCCGCGCGCAGCAGATCGAGTACGTAAACGTGGACACCGGCTCGGTGCTGCTCGACCTGGACACGCCTGAAGATTATCAAAGCCAGCGGCCGGATTAGTTGTTCTAATACCGAATATAGGAAATAAACCGCGAAGAACGCGAAGAGCGCGAAGATTTTTTCCTTGCTCTTTCTTCGCGCTCTTCGCGGTTTATTTTTTACGTTCCGCCTGTTACTCGCGCGGCCAGGCGGCGTCGACCAGCCGGGGAAGGGCAATTCCTGCCGGCGCTGCCACCGAATAACGCGCGTGCACCGAGAGCGGCGTGGGCTGCGGGTTGATCTCCACCACATCACCGTGCGCGCGGATGGCCTCGTATGGAAGCGAAGCCGCCGGTTCCACCACGCCAGACGTGCCGATCGAAAAGAACAGATCGCATTCCTGGCTGGCTTGCAGGGCGGTCAGCAGCGCGCGGTGGGGCAGCGACTCTCCAAACCAGACCACATCCGGGCGCAGACGGCCGCCGCACTCGGGGCAATGCGGGACGGCGCCAGGGACGTTTTCCCACACCTCGAAATGACGCCCATCCCGTTCGCAGCGGGCGGAGAACAGGTTGCCGTGCAGCTCGATGATATTGCGGCTGCCGGCCTTCCGGTGCAGGCCGTCGATATTTTGGGTGATCAGCGTAAACACCGGCGTGCGCGCTTCCATCACGGCCAGGGCGATATGGCCCGGATTGGGCTCTGCGTGCTGCACCAGCCCCATGCGCCACCGGTACCACTCCCACACCAGCAGCGGATCATTTTGAAATGCCTCCGGAGTCGCAAGCTCGGCGGGTTTGTAGCTGGCCCACAAACCGGTTTGCGAATCGCGAAAAGTGGGAATACCACTTTCCGCTGAGATACCCGCGCCTGTGAGTACAGTCACACGGCGGGCGGTTCGAAGTTTCTCGACCAGTTCTTCGGAAAATGTATGTGTGGTCTGTGCCATCCCGTCCCAACTTAAATGGTGTTATCAGACAATTGACACTGATCGTATTGTACCAGAGGTACAGGAAAACCTGGGTTATAATGCCAACTGCGTCCTGTATGATGGCGCAGATCAAAACTGATGGATGGTGAACATGGGTGAGGTGTCTGTCTGGCAGTTACGTCCCGCGCGCGTATACGGCGGCGAGGCGCTGCCTGTCCAACTGGATACGGCTCCGGGTAGCCTGGATGAATCATCGAAAATGCTGCCGGGCGGTGGGTATACCACATTCCGCACCTTTGGTGCTAACCGGGTGATGCAATTTGACAGCCATATTGCCCGGCTGGAGGAAACCGCGCGGCTGGCCGGCAAACCGGTGACGCTTCCCGCAACACACGTGCGCGCTGCGCTGCGCCAGGCGGTGACAAGCTATCCATCTGAAGAAAAGCGCGTGCGCATTACCCTCGACCTGGAACAGGAAATCGGAAGCGTGTACATCGCGGTCGAGGAACTGCGTGTTCCCGCAGCCGACCAATACCTGCACGGTGTCCGTACCGTCACCCGCCAGGCGCGCCGTGAGAACCCCAAAGCCAAGCTAACCAACTTTATCAAAACTGCCGGCGCCATTCGCGGCGAATTACCACCCGGCATCAATGAAGCGCTCATGGTGGCGAACGGGACGATCCTGGAAGGGCTGACAAGCAATTTCTTCGCGATCATCGAAGGCGAGTTGTGGACTGCGGAAGAGGGCGTGCTCTCGGGCCTGACGCGCGCGCTGGTGCTGGAAGAAGCCACCGCCACGGGACTGGTGATTCGCCTGAGCCCGGTTCCCGTCGATAGCCTGCCGCGGGCGCAGGAAGCCTTTATCACCAGCGCCAGCCGGGCGGTGCTGCCCGTGATCCAAATTGACGATCTGCTGATCGGCGACGGCCAACCAGGCCCGGTCACGCTGGATCTGCTGGCGCGCTACCAGGCACGCATCGAAGCCGAAACCGAAGCGATCTGACGCAGGTCAGATCTCAAACATCTGCGGGTCTTCCGGATCATCGGGCGTAGTCTCGCCGTCCGGCGGCAGCTCGTACTTGCCAGCCTGCATATCGATCAGGATCTGGCGCGCTTCTTCGGCCTGCGCCTCGGGAACGCGGATGTCCACCTGTCCCAGCGGGGTGATGGTCAGGCCGTAGGTCATGCCAACGCTTTCTTCATAGGCCAGCACCTGAATGCCGTGTGACTCTAAAAACGCGCGGATCATCTGTCCTTCCAACTGCCCATTGGCCACGTACACGACAACATACTCTTCCGGCATGGGTATCTCCTCTCTACAGCCTAAGGCGCAGCCTAAAGCTCTTCCGCCGCGGCCTGTTCCGCCAGGTTCAGCATTTCGTCCAGGCGCTGCTGGTAGCGCCGGTACTGCGCCAGCAGCGAGCCGTGTTCCTTTACCGGAGCGCTTTCCAGCGCAGCGTGGAGCTGGCCGGCATCCGGGTAATCGCCATGGACTTTCTCGCCGCCAAGCACGCGGATCACGCGCTCGGTGACAAAGCGGTCGTAGGCCTGCATCTGCTGGTGGATCGGCTGCAGCGGATGGCCAGCATCGATTTCCGGCAGCGCCGCCGACTTCTGGCCGATCACCATCTTCTTCAACTGCGATCGTGCGTCCATTTGCGACTGTTGGGTTCCCATTTTTTCCTCCCTTCATACGCTCGCAGGATAATATTTATTATCCTGTAGGCCGGCGCGCGATCATGCTGGCCACCGCTTTCTGATGCCCGTGATCCGACTCGACCCAGCCCTCGCGGTAGACCAGGATGTCCCAGCCGGCAAAAGCGGCTCGTAACTCGCCCGGTTCGAGCAAGTGCGCCGGGTTCAACTCGGGTTTAACGGTGCGCATCAGGCTTGCCAGGGTTTCAAACACCAGCACACCGCCCGGTTTGAGCAGGCGCGAATACTCATAAAACCAGTTGCGCTCCAGAAAGTACAGGTTGAGTATCACATCAAACGCGGCGGGGGGAAAACGGTAATGTTCCAGGTCGGCTACGGCGGCCATCAGCCGCGGGCAGCGCTGGCTGGCTAAGCGCGCGGCGGTGATGGAGATATCCACGCCAATCACTTCCAGGCCGCGCTCGAGCAAAAACTGGCTGTTCTGCCCCATGCCCATCGCCAGGTCGAGCGCCAGACCGTGCTCGGGCAGCAAGCGGGCGTTTTCCACCAGAAACGGCCGCGCGGCCTGGTGCCAGTCGCCGCGTGCTTCCTGGTAGCGTTTGTTCCAGCGAATTGCGTCCGATTGCGCCATGATGGCTATTGTACCTCAGGCACCCTCGCCGTTCGAGCGCGCTGTCTGGCTGCTCAGCTTGCGCAGCAACCGCGAGCGGCGGTGCTCCAGCTCTTTGAGCATCTCGCGCCGAGAGACGATGCCGCTCACGCAGCGGTCAACCATGCCGATGGCGCGTTCGGTCCATTCCAGCGCCTGGTCGAACTGGCGTTGCTGGTGCTCGAAATATTTCGCCAGCTCGACGCACGCCGGTAACCAGTCATGATCAACTGCCTTGCGCCACAGGCTGGTCGTGTTCTCCCAGTCACCCTGTTTGCGGTACAGCGCGGCAAAGCGCTCCAGAGTCTGGATGAAAAACGGCTCGGGCATGCCCAACGAAAGCCCGGCCTCGTATAGCTGGACAGCGGGCGTATACAGGCCCAACTCCTCGTACAGCCGTGCGATCGCCACCACATCCAGCCCCTGTGGAACGGCAAAACCCAGCGGGTCATCCAGCAGATGGGCGGTGTACTGGAACAGCGCCGCCAGCGAGAGAATGTCCATGGCGTTGTGATACAACACGCCGCTGAGCTGGCTGGCGTCACCGCTGCGCAGATAGTCAAAATAAATTTCGGGGATCATGTAGCCCGGCACTTCATCCTGCGTACGGGTCACACCGACGATGTCCACTTCGAGGCTGCCGAGCGAACGGCTGGGCAGCCGGTTGCGCCACACGCGTCGCGCCACCGGTAGCAGATCAATATGCCCGAAGTCTTCAAATGGGTGCGTGAAAGCGTTGAGCACGTGACGTGTCTTGAGCAGGGGAACGTCGAACGACTTGCCATTGTAGGTCACCAGCGCGTCAAACTGGCCAAGGTACTGGTTGAGCAGGTACAGCATAGCCCGCTCTTCCTCGGGCGAGCGCATCAGCAGTTGGATCAGGTGAAACCCATCCGGCGTCAAGTGGCCGATGCCGACCAGAAAAGCGAAAGTTCCGGTGCCGCCACCCAGACCGGTGGTTTCGGTGTCCAGAAATAGCAAGCGACCGATACCGCTGATGGATAAGTGCGGCACACGGCAGCATTCGGTCAGCATGCGCATGTTCAAGGTTGGGTCAAACCGGATGGAGCCGTGTTCGTACTGGCTGCCGTACCAGTTTTCCACCACATAGGTCGAACCAAACGGCGTATTGACGACTTCGCCGGGGATCAGCGCTTCGATATTGCGTTTTTTGCGCGCCGGCGGGGTAAGATTGCGCGCCCCGACCTGCACGCCCAGCGATTTGAGCTTATCGGAAAGCGATTCAGACACGGTCGCCTCCATTTTCGCCGCGGCGGGTGTAGGTTTTGCCGTTCAACACCGCCAGCAGCGCCAGGGTTTCTTCTTTGCCGCCCACGCCGTTTTCTCCGGCCGGGCCGACACACGAGGGGCAGCCCTCTTTGCAGTCGCACTCACTCACCAGCTCGTAGGCGCGTGCCATCAACTCGGCTTGAATGCGGTATAGATTCTCGCTCAACCCGATGCCGGCCGGAACTTTATCATAGATAATCACCACCGGAGCGCCGTCTTCGAACGTGCATTCCTGCTCGGCGTGGCCGCCCAGGTCCTCCGCGTCGCACATCAGGAACAGCGGCGCCAGGTTGTTGAGGGTGTAGCTCAGCCCGGAAAGCCCGGTGCGGATGCGCACTGCGGTCTCGACCCGCCGGTGGCAGGAAGGGCACAGAGTCACCAGGTTTTCGAGCTGGTTGGCCGCCAGGTAGGAGTTGAACTGGCGGAAGGGGGTTTTGTGATGCACGTGATGCGAGCGGCCCATTTCCGCCGCGCCGCATACCTGGCAGGTGAAGTTGTCGCGCTCGCGGGCGCGGATGCGCTGCACCACCCAGTTGGGGCCGTAATTGTTCGGGTCGCTGTTCCAGGCGTTCTCGGCGCGTAATTTGTCGACGGTATCATCCGAAATGCGCAGCCAGAACCCGGTGGTACGCAACTGCGTGGGCGGCAAATCGACAGGCCCGGTACCCAGCACTTCGTGGGTGAACCACCGCACGCGACGGTAGCCGGTGGTCTGAGTGGTGACGAGAATATCGCCCCAGGCCTTTTTCGCGCCGGTCACGTCGGATTCGGCCAGAGTCTCGATCTTTTCGACGCTGACCTCGCGCTGTGGCTCGGTATAGAAATCGCTGTCCACCGGTTTCAGCCGTGCGATTGCGTTTTCCAGATCGAGGGTTTCCACCTCGAAGGTCTGGCCTTCGTGCAGGTAGATGGCTTGCGGGTGCACCAGCCAATAGGCGCTGGATTCGTCCACCGTGCCGATGGTAACCATGCGCCCGTCCACATCGGCCTGCAGCACCACCGGCTGCGCGGACGTGCTGCGCAGCGAGATCTGCGCGGCGGGATAAGCGTCAGCCATCCAGAAGAAGCGATCACCGCTGTCATGCAACTCACCGGTCTCGGACAGGAACGCCAGGTACTCCTGCAGCGCGTCGACATCCAGGTTGCCAAAGCGTTCGCCCTTGCTGAAAGCCATCTCAAACGCGGCGCAGCGCAGGTGCTGCAGCAGAATGAGAGGATTATCCGGGTTGATCAGGGCCTGTTCAGGCGAACGCGAGCGGATGTACTCAGGGTGCTTCATCAGGAACTGGTCCAGCGGGGCAGCCGAGGCGACCAGCACGGCCAGCGCGTCGCCGTGGCGGCGACCGGCGCGGCCGGCTTGCTGGCGCGTGGCGGCGATAGTGCCGGGATAACCGACCAGCAGCACCGCGTCCATCCCGCCGATATCGATGCCCATCTCGAGCGCATTGGTAGCCACCACCGCGCGCACCTCGCCGCTCCGCAGCCCCGATTCAATCGCCCGGCGCTCGCCGGGCAGGTAACCGCTGCGGTAGGCGTGCAATTGGCTGGCCTGATCGCCGGCTTCGTGGCGCAGATTTTTCAAAATGATCTCCACCGAGCGGCGCGCGCGGCCAAACAGGATCGTCTGCACCTGGTAGGCCAGCAAATCACCGGCCAGACGGATGCTCTCCGCGCTGGCGCTGCGCCGGATGCCGATATTCGCATCGGTAATGGGGGGATTGTACAGCAGGAAATGCCGCGCGCCGTGCGGCGACCCGTCGCGCTGAATGACCGACACCGGCGCCTCAACCAGACGCTGCGCGTGCTGCTCCGGGTTGGCGATGGTGGCCGAGGTCATAATGAAGACCGGGTCAGCCTGGTAAAAGCGCAGGATGCGCTTGAGCCGCCGCACAAGATTGGCCACATGCGAGCCAAATACGCCGCGGTAGGTGTGGATCTCGTCGATGACCACGTAGCGCAGACCACGCAGAAAATCGGCCCAGTTGGTGTGATGGGGCAAAATGCCGGTATGGAGCATATCCGGGTTGGTGAGGATGATATTGGCCTGCCCGCGAATGGTCGACCGGCGGTGCTGGGGGGTGTCGCCGTCATACACGGCGGCGCCGGGGGCGTTTCGCCCGGAGGGCAGGTGCGCGGCAATCGCAGCCGAGAGCTGGTTCAAGCCCTGCTGCTGGTCATAGGTCAGGGCCTTGGTGGGGAACAGGTACAGCGCTTTCGCGCCCGGGTCGTCGATAATGGCCTGCAATACCGGAAGGTTGTAACACAGGGTTTTGCCGCTTGCGGTTTCAGTCACAACCACGATGTGCTCGCCGTGGCGCACCGCGTCCCAGGCGTCCATTTGATGCGCATATAGCGAGGAAATACCCCTGCCGCGCAGCGCGTCCGCCAGGGCAGGGTGGAGATCCTGGGGAAAACCGGCGTACAGCGGCTCGCGCGCTTCATCGACGTACCACTGAACGATATTTCCAGCAATGGTCGGCTCGCTGCGCCAATTTTCCAGCAAACGCGGCAGATATTTTGAATGGGTGTCTGGGCTCATCATATCGACGCGCTAGAGGCTCGAAGAAGGTGTGATCATCTCAATATTGTAAAGCGGTTCCAAATTGATCGAACACTTGTTTAGGATTATACTTGGTTAATTCCAGCACCAACAAACCACTTTGGAGGGTTTTGATGGGATCACCGGCGCGAAATCGTTGGTATGCGGTAGCTCTGTTCTTCTTTTTCATGCTCCTTCATCAATCCGATAAACTCCTGATCGGCCCGCTGACAACCGATATTATGGACACCTTCGGCCTGACCCAGACGCAGATGGGGGCAGTATCCACCGGCGCGCTCGTAGTGGGTGCGGTGTTCTACCCGTTGTGGGGCTACCTGTACGACCGATACGCGCGCGGCAAGCTGCTGGCGCTGGCGTCGTTCATCTGGGGCGCCACCACCTGGCTCAACGCCATTGCGCCTACGTACCCGGCGTTCCTGGCCACGCGCGCGTCCACCGGCGTAGACGATTCGAGCTACCCGGGCCTGTACAGCCTGATCTCGGACTACTTCAAACCCACCACGCGCGGCAAGATCTACGGCCTGCTGCAGCTCACCATGCCGCTGGGTTATCTACTGGGGATGTTCCTGGCCATCCTGCTGGGCGGCAGCATCGGCTGGCGTTCGGTGTTCTACATCACCGGCTCGCTGGGTCTGGTGCTCTCGGTGCTGATCTTCTTCGGCGTCAAAGAAGCGCCGCGCGGCAAGAGCGAGCCGGAAATGGTCGGGCTGGAGCAGGTGGGCACGTATAAATTTGACTGGAAGATCGCCAAAGACCTGCTCAAGAAGCGCACGTTGTTGATGATCGTGGTGCAGGGCTTTTTTGGCGTCTTCCCGTGGAACGTGATCACCTACTGGTTCTTCACTTATCTGGAACGCGAGCGCGGCTATGAGCAGGGGTCGATCCTGATGACGATGGTGCCGGCGGTGCTTGTGCTGGCGGCGGGGTATCCCATTGGCGGCGCGTTAGGCGACTACTTCTTCAAGCGCAACACGCGCGGTCGCATCTACGTCTCCACTGTGGGCGTGGTATTGGGCGCGATTTTGCTGTACTTTACCATCCAGGTTCCGCTGGCCGTGCAAACCCGCTTTATGATCATGCTGTGCCTGACAGCGCTGTTTATTCCGTTCGCTTCTGCCAACGTGGTCTCCACGGTGTACGACATCACCCTGCCGGAAGTGCGCGCCACGGCCAACGCGGTGGAGAACTTCATCGAATCGGGCGGCGCGGCGCTGGCTCCGCTGATCGCCGGCATCATTGCCGATGCGCTTTCGCTGCGGGATGCCATCCTGATCATCTGCCTGAGCACCTGGGCGGTTTGCGCGGTCTTCTTCCTGATCACCAGCCGCTTTATCGACCACGATGTGCGCGTGCTGCGCAGTCAAATGCGTGAGCGCGCCGCGCTGGAACAGGCGCGCCAGGCGGCGGGCGGTTAATGGAAGCGCTGCTGCTCATACCTTTTGGGCTGCTGCTGGGGGCATTGATTGTCTATCTGGCGGATGTGCTCCCCTACCGGCGGCGGTTTTCGCGCCCGGTGTGCGCCTTCTGCGGAACGCAAATGGGCTGTCAAGCTTACGCATCGTTCCAACCCTGCCCGGAATGCGGCAAGGGGCGCCGAGCGCGCAACATCTTTGTGCCGATCCTTACGGCGGCGGTGGTCACCGCGCTGTGGTACCTTGACCCGCGAACACTGCCCATCGAACTGCCGTTCTGGCTGGCTGTGCTGCTGCTGGCCTTCTTCGCGCTGGTGGCGATCATCGACCTGGAATATCACGCCGTGCTGACTGAAATGAGCGTGCTTGGCGCCGGGCTGGGGTTGGCGGCCGGGCTTCTGCGCAATACCTGGCTCGAGACCCTGGCGGGGGGCGCGGCCGGGTTTGGGATCATGCTGGTACTGTACCTGTTCGGCCGGCTGTTTGGGCGATGGCTGGCAAAGCGGCGCAGCGTGACGCTGGAAGACACCGAAGCGCTGGGCTTTGGAGACGTCAACCTGGGCGGGATCATTGGCCTGATCTTCGGCTGGCCGGCGGTGGTGGCTGGCCTGCTGCTGGCGATCATTCTGGGCGGCGCGGCCGGGTTGGTGCTGGTGCTGGTGAACACGCTTTCACGGCGCTACCGGGTGGGAACGTTTATCCCCTACGCGCCGTTCCTGGTGCTGGCCGCTGTGATTTTGCTCTATATTCCCTGGTAGGGGGGCCCTGGAGGGTTGCTCGCAGTTGCCGCGTCATGATTTAATTTTCCTCTTCACCACCCATGTTTTTCAGACCCGCGCGCAGCAGGTTGATCTTTGCATCCTTCGCGCCTTTTTGCGCCGCGACGATCAGATCCGCAACGAATTTGCGGCGCGAGGTCCCGGCGCGCGGGCAGGGTGGGGGAGGGGGTGGAAAATCACAGGCGCGCGCGAAGCGGCGCAGGTCTTTTTCGTCCACGTAGCACAGCGGGCGAATCACGCGCAGCGCGCCGTCAAAATAGCTGCGGGCGGGCGCCATCGTCTCCACCGCGCCGTGATACAGCAGGTTGAGCAGGGTGGTCTGCGCCAGGTCGTCGGCGTGATGGCCAAACGCGATCGTGCGGCAGCCTTCGGCCTCGGCCGCCTCGAACAGCGCGCGGCGGCGGTTCCAGGTGCAGCGGCGGCAGTCCATGGGCAGCGGCTCGCCGGGTGGCAATGTGAGGGGCTGGATCCGGTATGGGATGCCCGATTGATCCAGCCACGCTACCAGCGGCGCGTGTGGCGCATCCCACGGCCCGCGCCCGTCGGCGTTGACGTGAATCGCCACCAGCTCATAACTTTCCAGCGCGGTCTTGCGGCGCAGATCGAGCAGCCGCAGCAGGCTGAAACTGTCCTTGCCGCCAGAAAGCGCCACGGCCACGCGCTCCCCGCCGCGGATCATGTCAAATTCGCGGATGGCGCGGTTCACGTCTTTGAGGAGCCAGTACGCCTGGCGTTCAGGTGTGGTAGTCATTGGATGGGGTGATTATACTGTAGGACGTGATGGTAGGAGTTAGATATTATGTTCTATATACAGCAATGTTGTGTTGCGATACCCGTACCCTTCGACAAGCTCAGGGTACTTGCAGCGAAGTACCCTGAGCTTGTCGAAGGGTACGGGTCTATATCAAGCCAACGCATACAGAAATCTATTATTCCGGATTGGGTGAGGGGATCAATAAACATGTGGATAAAATTACCAGGACAATAAAAACACCGTTTTCGAGAAATTCGAATCAAAATCCATCCAAAACGCCTGTGATCCAAAATCTCTCCCAAATTCCCACTTGAAAAGGGTGGGGAACGTGGGTATAATGAAATCAAAATTATGTTTCGCATAAGTATCATTATAAGAAGCATAACGATATGAGGAATATCCCATGAAAACTCCCCCCCTGAGCATTCAGGACGCGATGAACCAGTACATCGATGTGGTGCAGATGGCGCGCAGTGAGAAAACCGCCGCCACCTACCGCAATGGACTGCGCGAATTCAGCACCGTGCTGCGCGCGCACAAAATCAACACGGAAAGCCGCTCCCCCACCGATTTGACCGAAAATGCGGTGGGCTGGTTTATCAGCGCGCTGAAACGCTATTCTCCCGCCACCGAGCGCCTGTACCTGACCGCCGTGTCCGGGTTCTATGATTATCTGGCCGGCGAAGGGCTGGCGGAAATCAACCTGCCGCGCATCAAATTGCTGATCCGCCAGCGCGCCCGGCGGCCCGGCCAGCGGCTGCCGCAGTTTCCCAAAGACGATATTGACAAGGTGCTGGATGCGATGATAAATATGATAATTACATCAGGCGAGGATCCTAATATTAAACTACGCGCATTACGCGACCGCGCATTTCTCATCACGCTGGCCGATACCGGGCTGCGCGTGCACGAAGCCTGCAAGCTGCGCCGGGGCGACATCGATTGGAACGAATATCGCGCCATTGTGATCGGTAAGGGCAACAAGCAGGCGGTGGTGCGCTTTTCGGCCCGCTCGATCAAGGCCCTGCGCGAGTACCACGCCGAGCGCGCTTCCCTGGATGGCGCCACCGGCCGTCCGCTGACCTCCCTGCCCCTCTTCGCGCGGCACGATAAGGGCGCCGGCAAGCGCGTGACCGCCATGAGCACGCGCACCGGCGAGAATATCGTCACCGAGCGCGTGACCGAGATTCTGGGTCCCGAAGCGGCCGGCACCATCACCCCTCACTCTTTCCGGCACTATTTCGTCACTACCGTGCTGCAGGGCTCCGGCAACCTCAAGCTGGCCCAGGAACTGGCCCGGCATACCAATATCTCCGTCACCCAGCGTTACGCGCATCTGTCGGATGACGCGCTGGATAAGGGGTACGGAGAGATTTTTAACCAGTAACCACCACTCCTAAGCCTGGCCGGCTGCTTCCCCGAAGCCGGCTGATACGCTTCAAGTTTTTCTCACTACAAGTACGCAGAAAAGCGAGAGGATACATTCCAGATGTTCACTGCGAAATCGATAAATGAATCTGGAAAAGCCGTATCTCATAATCGTTTAATGCGTCATATAATTAATGTATCTGGTAACCCCTCAATACCGGGAAACACCAGTATGAGCGGGGGCGGAATTTCCAATCTTTTTCAGTCAAAAATGGGAGGGATGATGAAAAGACAAGGTTTGCTTCGTCTGGTTGTTGTCGTTCTGGTACTGGTCCTGGCGCTTTCGGTGGCATCTCCCGGAGCAAGCGCCAGCGACGGCGGCAAATCGCGGGTGTGGGTGCAGTTTGTGCCGGGCGCTAAAGCGCAGGTGGAGCATGCGCTGGTTGGGGCGAGAGCCGATTTTCATTACGCATTCGATGAATTGGACGCATTCGTCGTAAGCGTGCCGGAAGCTGCGCTAAAAGGACTGGCAAAAAATCCGAATGTGGTGCTGATCGAAGAAGATGCCGTGCGTTTCCCGATCAGCATTGAGAAAAGCCAGGCGCCTGCTCCGGCCTCCAGCATCCTTCCCGACCAGGTCATTCCGTACGGCATCGACATGGTACAGGCTCGGGATGTGTGGGATGCCAACTTTGATGGCGTGGTCGATACCGGAGCGCCTACCGGATCAAACCGCAAGCTGTGCATCATCGACTCAGGTATGTATACCGCACACGAAGACCTGCAAGGTCTGAACGTGGCCGGCTACAACGGGAATTTAGCCTGGGACGAGGATGGTTTTGGCCACGGTTCGCATGTGGCTGGGACGATCGCAGCAGTGAATAACGCGTTTGGCGTGATTGGGGTGACGCCAGGGACGGTGCAGCTCTATATCGTGCGTGTTTTTGGCAATGATGGCGCCTGGACCTACTCCTCCACTCTGATCGATGCTGCCAACCGCTGTGCCTCAGCAGGCGCAAACATCATTAGTATGAGCCTGGGCGGCGCGCGCTCCAACGCAACCGAAAAGCGCGGTTTTGATAGCCTGTATTCCAAGGGCATCCTCTCGATTGCCGCGGCCGGGAATGAAGGCACATCCGCCTATTCTTATCCGGCCTCGTACGCTTCAGTGGTATCGGTGGCCGCGATTGACTCAGCCAAAAACGTCGCTGATTTCTCTCAGTATAACGATCAGGTCGAACTGGCCGCGCCGGGCGTAGGCGTGTTGAGCACGCTTCCCTACATCGATACCAGCCTGATTACCGTTGATGACATTTCTTACGCCGGTGGTCATATTGAGTTTTCAGCACGGGGGACTGCCGTGGGAGAACTGGTGGATGGTGGCTTGTGCGCGACAGCCGGCGCCTGGGCCGGGAAAGTCGTCCTGTGCCAGCGCGGAGAGTATGACTTCTACACCAAGGTAATGAGCGTACAAAATGGCGGCGGTGTAGCGGCAGTGATCTACAATAACGTTCCCGGTGGTTTTCTGGGTACGCTGGGTGAGGGCTATTCATCCACCATAGTTGCCATCAGTCTGAGCCAGGAAGATGGGCAGTATTTGGTGGCAAACAAGGTGGGATCGACCGGCACGATCGAAAGCACCATACTCCAACCGGCCAGCGGTTATGAGTACTGGGATGGCACATCCATGGCCACCCCGCACGTCTCCGCGGTTGCGGCCCTGGTGTGGGGTGCGAAACCAACTGCCTCCAATGGGGACGTCCGCGCTGCGCTGACGGCCACCGCGCAGGATCTCGGAACAGCCGGCCGGGATATTTACTACGGTTACGGTCTGGTTCAGGCGAAAAGCGCGATCACGTATCTGGCTGGCTCGGGCGGCACCACCAAAACAGTCCACATTGCCGACCTGGATGGAACAAGAGCTGTTTCCAAATCGAAATGGACCGCGACAGTGACAGCTAAAGTTGTGGATGAGATAGGCGGATTGGTCTCCGGTGCGACGGTGACGGGAACCTGGAGCGGCGGATTTACCGGGACGGGTACCTGCACCACGACCACGGCTGGTACTTGTTCAATGACGACCGGCAGCATGAAGCTAACCATGGCTTCGGTCACGTTCACGGTAACCAGTATCAGCGGGACTGATCTCACCTACAACGCAACAGCCAACACCGACCCGGATGGTGACAGCAATGGCACCGTAATTACAATTTTGAAGTAGCATTTTCCAACTGTTAGAAATCAAAACGGAGCGGGAAACCACTCCGTTTTGATTTCTTCAATCAGGGAAGACGTTATCTGCAAATTAAAATAGAATTAATCTCTGTCCGATCTATGCGCAAAAGCCAGTTGAAATCATGCCGCCGGTTCCGCTCCGCGCTGTAGCCGGCCGCCGCCCAGGTAGGCGGCTTTGACGTGCTCGTTCTCCTTGAGCGCAGCCGCGGCGTCCTGAACAGCCACCTTGCCAATCTCGAGAATATAACCGTAATCGGCCACACCCAACGCCTTGCGCGCGTTCTGCTCCACCAGCAGGATGGTCACCCCCTGCTCCTCGTGGATCTGGCGGATGACGTGGAAGATCTCCAACACCAGAACGGGCGCCAGCCCGAGCGAGGGCTCATCCAGCAGCAAAATCTTCGGCTGCGATACCAGCCCTCTCCCCATTGAAAGCATTTGCTGTTCGCCGCCCGAGAGCGTACCCGCCAATTGCTTGCGGCGTTTCTTCAAAATTGGGAAGAGAGTATAGACCCACTCCATACTCTTCTGAAGCTCGTTCTGGGGAAGTTTTCCGCGCACGCTCCACGCGCCCAGGTTGAGGTTTTCCTCCACGGAGAGCGTCGCGAATACCCTGCGCCCTTCGGGAACATGCATGATGCCCATCTCGGCCAGGCGATAGGCCGGGTATTTGCTCAGGTCTTCGCCTTTCAGCTTGATGGATCCGGATTTGATCGGCACAAGGCCGGAGATGGCTTTGAGCAGGGTGGTTTTCCCGGCGCCATTGGCGCCTAACACGGCGACGACATCGCCCTCTTGAATCTCAAGTGAGACGCCCTTGAGGGCTTCCACAGCACCGTACGCGACGGTGAGATTTTCGACGGAAAGCAGCGTGGCTATGTCACTCCTCCTTCCCAAGATACGCTTCAATGACCTTGGGGTTGTTGTAAATTTTGTCCGGCAGGTCTTCCGCAACCTTGGATCCCATTTCCATCACCGTCACCGAATCGGAAATCCCCATCACCACGTTCATATCATGTTCGATCAGCAAGAGCGTGAAACCTTCGGCCAGCAGCTTGTTCAGCAGGCCCATCAATTCTTCCGTTTCGGCATCGTTCAGGCCTGAGGATGGCTCATCCAGCACCAGCAGCTTTGGTCCGGAAGCCAGCGCCCGCGCGATTTCCAGCACTTTCTGCTTGCCGTACGGCAGGTTCTTGGCCAGCTCGTTGCGGTATTCCCACAAACCCACCTGGTGCAGCCGGTATGACGCCAGGTCCAGGATGCGGCGTTCTTCCCGCTGCTGCCCGGGCGCATGGAATATCGATGGGAATAAACCGCTGTGCGCGTGGCAGTGCGCGCCGGACATCACATTCTCGATGCACGTCAGCGAGGGGAACAGACGAATGTTCTGGAACGTGCGGGCGATGCCGCGCGAGATAATCTGGTGAGGTTTGAGGCTGGTGATATCCTCTCCCGCAAATATCACTTTACCCGAGCTGGGATGGTAAATTCCGGTGATCACGTTGAAGAGCGTGGTCTTGCCGGCGCCGTTCGGGCCGATCAGCGATGTGATCTGTCCTTCGCGTACCTTCAGATCAAACTGGCTGACTGCCATCAGGCCGCCGAACTGCATGTTCACGTGCTGCGTTTCCAGCACGAAACTACCATCCGACAGGCGACCACCGCCACGCGCAGTTACAGGGGCTGGAGCCGCCGCCTGCGCTGGCGCGATCGTGGCGGCATTCTCGACCGCGCGCGCCAGCAAGGCATCCTCATCCTTGGGTATTTTCGAGATCCCCAAACCGTTGAAACCGCCTCTTTCTCTGCGGCGGGGCAGAATGCCCTCCGGCCGGAAGACCATCATGATCACCAGCGCGGCGCCAAAGAATAGCAAGCGGTAGCTGGCGAACTGGCGGAAGATTTCCGGGAAGATAACCACAATGGCCGCGCCCAGCAGATTTCCAGGGATCGAGCCCAGGCCGCCCAGCAGGACGATTACAAACAGGAGGCAGGATTCCATGAAGGTGAAATTGCTGGGTGAAATGATCATGAACTTGGAGCCGTAGATGTTGCCGGCGATACCCGCCAGCGCAGTGCCAAGCACAAAGGCGATCAGCTTGTAGTGGCGCACGTCGATGCCGTTGGCTTCGGCGGCGATTTCATCTTCGCGGATGTAATTCCACGCCCTGCCGACTCGCGACTTTTGCAGGTTGATCAGCCCCAGGATCACCAGCGCGACGATGATCCAGATGTAGTAGTAGAACTGGGTTGGCGTGCGGATGGCAAACAGGCCAAAATTGGGGTTGCCAATGCCGGTGATACCGTTCGCGCCGTTGGTCAGTCCAAACGGGTTGTTCAGCGCCGTGATGCGCACAATTTCGCCAATGCCGATGGTGACGATACACAGGTAGTCGCCGCGAAGATGGATGATTGGCGAAGCGACCAGATATGCAAACCCGCCGGCCACCAGCGCGCTGATCGGCAGCAGCAACAGGATGGGGATATTGAACTGGTTATAGAGAATGGCGGTGGTGTACGCCCCAATCGCGTAAAACGCTGCCTGGCCCAGGTTGAACAGGCCAACTTCGCCTAGAATGATATTCAAACTGAGGCCTAACAGCGCGTAAATACCAACCAAAAAACCCACATCTACCCAATAGTTGTTGACAAACGGCAGAAATGGAAATACCAGCATAAACACGACCAGTACGGAGAGGAAAATGCGCAGCCGCCTGGTGTTAGACGCAGTATCTCGCCCGGCTTGCAGTCTTCCGATACGCTCTAGAATGTTGCGGGTTATATCGCTCATGTTTACACTTTCTCTGCGATCTTTTCACCGATGATACCGGTCGGCCGGACGATGAGGATCACGATCAAAATTACAAACACAAAAACGTTTTTCCACGCGCCGGAAACAAAGCCCTCAAACAGCGCTTCCATCATACCCAGCAGCAAGCCGCCAAGCATGGCGCCGGGAATGTTTCCGATGCCACCCAAAATCACGGCGGTGAACGCCTTCAGGCCATACCCCCAACCAAGATTGAAGATAATACGGTTATAGTTCAACCCCGCGAAAACGCCGGCCAGCCCGCCCAGCGCCGGCCCGACGAAGAAGACAAACAAAATGATCTTGCGGAAATCGATGCCCATGATGGTGGCGGCCTCACGGTCGAGCGCCGAGGCGCGGACCGCGGAACCAAACAGGGTCCTCTCCACCACAAAATAGATGATTGCCATTAAAGCCAGCGAGACCAGAATGGTCACCAGCTTGAGCGTGGTGATGCGAATATCCCCAAACAGCATGATGCTCCCGGTGGGAATGCTTTCCACGGGGTACGCCTGGAAGCGCGGACCCCAAACAGCCATAATGCCGTTCGAGATGAAGATCGAAGCGCCCAGCGCCGAAACTACCAGCGGCAGGCGACCAGCCTTGTAAACCGGGGAGTATGCCACCCGCTCCAGGAGCAGGCCGGCCGCGCCGGCGCCCAGCATCGCTCCCAAAACGGCCACCACCACCCCACCCCAGACGCCAAATGTGCTCGTGATCCAGCCGGATCCAACGACCAGAAGCGTATAACCCAGGTAGCTGCCCAAGGTAAACAGATCACCGTGAGCAAAGTTGATCAGTTTCATCACCCCATATACCATGGAGTAACCGATCGCAACGAGAGCATAGAAGGAACCGATCGCCAGGCCATTGATCAACTGCTCGAGAAGCATATCCATAAGACTTTTCCTCTTCCATGTCGTTTGAGCCAAAGCCCTGTTTTGCCATCACACAATCCATGGGATAGGGCTTTATTCTCAATACGCATAGATCTTTGGGAGCACCCAAACCAATTACAACGCAAATGGAGAGGGTGCTCCCATTGGTTGAGTTAAGGTTTACGCAACCTCTGACAGCCTATTTCGAATAGAGCTCGAGCACGCCCTGATCGTTATAAACATAGGCATAGTAGGGAATGTCTTTCCGGTCGCCGCGGTCGGTGAACAGCAGCGGTCCGGTGATGCCCTTGGCATCCGTCATGCTGCGCATGGCGCTGGTCACCTGGTCCGGGTCAGTGCTGCCGGCCTTGGTGATGGCAGCCGCAAGCGCATTCAGAGCATCCGCGGCGTACACAGCCCAGATCGAGCCGGGCAGTTCGTTGTACTTGGCCTTGTAGGCATCCAGGAATTCCTTGGATTCAGGATAGGCCAGGAACTGCGGCATGGGCTCATTCAGGTGGATCGAATCCTTGATGGCAGCAACGCCGGCGATCTTCTCAAACTCGGGTGTCGGAACGGAGTTGTTGCCGACGAAGATGCTGGTCACGCCCGCATCGCGCGCCTGTTTCAGCAGCAGGGCCGCTTCGGAGTAGTAGGCGGTATAGAACCACACATCCGGGTTCAAGGATTTGATCTGGCTGACAACCGTCGAGTAATCACTCTCGCCGGGGGTAATCGCATCAAAATAGACGATCTCCACTTCGCCGGCGTCGATCTTGGGCTGCATGAACTTCATCGCATCATCCGCTACACCCTTGCCGTAGTCCTGGTTGTCGTGCATGATGGCGATGCGCTTGGCGCCCAGTGTTTCCGTGGCGAACTTGACGAAGAACTCAGACTGGGTATCGTCACGCCCAGCAGTGCGGAAGAAGTACGGGCGCTGCTTGTCCATTGTCAAGCGCACAGCGGTGCAGCCGTAGCCAACCGAAACGACCTTGTTGGCATCATACAGGTCAGCTGCCGGGGCGGTAACCGAGGAACCGTACGAAGCGATTACCTGCTGCAGGCCCTGGGCAATCACTTTCTGGGCAGCCAGAGCGCTATCCTTCGGGTTGGAAGCATCATCGACCACGACGATTTCAATCTGCTTCCCGAGCACGCCTCCCTTTTTGTTAAGGAGTTCGGCGGCCACCTCGACACTCTGCTGCGCCCACTGGCCTTCCGCGGCAAAGTCGCCGGTGAGAGGGGCCTGCAGGCCGATCTTGATGGTTTCACTGGTCGAAGCGCCGGGTGCAGCACACCCCGCCAGCACGAGCGACAGCGAAACAAGAATAGAGAAAAACCCGACCAACTTCTTTTTCATCATCTGCTCCTTTTCCCTTGTACGAACGTCTTTGAACGGAAATCAGGCGCCGGTAGGCGAAAACCTACCTGAGCGCTCAGGAATAATGGCGAGTCTAAGGACTTCGTTACCGTCAGTATTACATTACAGAGAAACAGGGGCCTGAGCAAAGAGCATTAGTTGTGCTACGATGTCATGATCAATTGTGTTTATTATATACGGTTTTTCTACTGTGGATAAAGCCAATTCATCTTATCAGTTTTTGCAATTTATCATTTTTTGCAATCAGTAGAAATCGTACGTTACCTGCCCTGCCTACCCTTTGCGATTTACATTTTTTTGTTTGATCGTTCGAGTTTTCGTAGGGGGGCGGCTATCGTACTATTCAAATAGTATCATACGCAACCCCCCTCCAGCTTCCCCCCAAATCGCAAAAAACCGCGATTTGGGGGGAAGCTAACCCGCTCCTCGATGAGTGATTGGCTTTATTTAGAGATCTTGAAAATCAGAATTATTGATTTTTAAATGACTACACGCAATTGCGATATATATTGATTGGCACAAAACCCTGCCATTTTATCAACCCTTTGTGCATATCTTAGGTTCAACCGTCCATATGGGTACAGCCCTGTAGGTCCGCCTGTGCATCGATCTTCCTGGCCAAAACCTGCCCATACGGCCAGTTGTATTTCCCCCTCCCCCATCCGTATAATCACCAATGGAAAAGATTTTCGGACATTTTATATCCGATATATAGATGGACGGAGGTGGCGAATGCAAAACCCTATGATGACTCGCGTTCTCTCAGGGCTGCGCGGTAAGCGCGAAGCCCTGTTGAATTGGGAAAACAAAATTCCGGCTGAGAAGAAAACTGTTCAGTTAGGCCCCACGCCAGAGATATCCGTTGTCACCCATCTGGAAACTGTTGAAGTTTCGATCGAAGCCGCGCAGGAAGGCACACTGGGTATCTGTGATATTTGCCATGAGCAGGTCGAGCCCCGGCTGCTAGAGGTGGATTACACCGCCACGGTGTGTTTGGAGCATCTCTCGCCGCAGCAGGTCTCGCAGTTGGAGAGCGAGCTGGAACTGGCTAAGGCGGTGCAAAAAGCACTTCTGCCGCAAGAGGTTCCGGCCATCCCAGGTCTGGAAATCGCCGCATATAGCCGGCCGGCCCAATTTGTTGGCGGCGATTATTTCGACTTTGTGCCATTCCGGCCAGACCTGCCCGGCCTGGTGATCGCTGATATTGCCGGCCACGGCATTTCCGCCAGCCTGCACATGGCCAGTATTCAAACCCTTTCGCGGGCGCTGATCCCAACCAGCAGCACCCCCGCCCAGGCCGTCGAGCGCATCCACGCGTTGTTCGTGCACAACATCAACTTCACCACGTTCGTCACGCTCTTTATGGCGGCCTACGATCCTTCCAGCCGTACCTTGACCTACGCCAACGGCGGCCATAATCCGCCACTGCTGCTACGAACCTGCACGCCCGAGCCAGAGGCGATCTTCCTGGAACCGACCGGTCCGGCCATTGGCTTGATCGAAGACGCCGAGTACGGCCAGGATGAGGTCAGGCTTGAACCAGGTGACCTGTTCCTGATGTACACCGATGGCGTGATCGAATCGCGCGCACCAGACGGCAGCATGTACCTGACCGAACGCCTGGTAAAAACGCTGCGCAGGCTGGCCCATCTGCCCGTAAATGAGATTACGCGCGGAATCCGCGAAAGCCTGGATGAATTTATCCAGGGCATCCCGCTCGACGACGATGTGACCTTCGTGATCGCGCGGGTGGTATAACCCTCATCCCATCCGGCGCATTTCTGGTCGCCTGATGAAAATCCAGACCGCGTACGCAAGTAGACATCCCGCGCTAATGAACGCGGCGGTTTGCTCGCTGGTATGTTCTGCCACTTGCCCCATCAGCAGCGACCCAATCGGCGTGCCGCCCATGAACATGAGGGAATAGATGCCCATCACGCGCCCGCGCAATTCATCCGGCACGCCAGACTGTACCATTGCATTGCTGTTATTGAGAATGCTGATCATCGAGAATCCCATCACCGACAGAATGACCAGCGACAAGGGTAGCCAGGTGGAAAGGGCGAATATGGCGATTGCCAGTGGCAATACAAGGCTACTCATGCTCCACATCTTTCCGCGAAACTGCCGGCTGCTCAGCGACGCAATCGTCAAGCCGCCAATGACCGCGCCTACGCCGCGGGCTGAGAACAGCAGGCCGTTGGTTGTCGCGTCGCCGTGAAGCACCTCGACCGCCCAGGCCGGAACCAGGGTGACCAGTCCAAATCCAAACACGGTGATTACAAATACCGTGATCACCAGTGTTTTTACCAGTTTTTGCGAGCGAATATACTGGATGCCTTCGCCTATCGCGTGCCGGGCGGAAGACTGGGAATTGCGCACCGGCAGCGGCTTAATCTTCATCAAACCCAGCGCAATGAGAAGGGCAATGAACGAAACGCCGTTGATGGTGAAGCACCATGCCGGTCCAGTCAGGGCATAGATCACGCCAGCCGCGGCCGGGCCAATGATCGCGCCAATATTGAACATGGTTGCATTCAACGCGATCGCGTTGGTCAAATCGGTACGCTCTACCAGCTCGACCACAAACGACTGGCGCGCTGGGGTGTCAAACGCGTTGACCACGCCGAGCAAAAAGGCCAGCACCAGGATATGCCAGGGCCGAACGATATCCAGGAAAACAAGCCCGGCCAGGGTAAACGCCAGCAGCATCATCACCGATTGCGTGATCATCATCAACGTGCGGCGGGAAACCCGGTCTGCAACCACGCCACCGTACATCATCAACAGCAGCGAAGGCAGTCCAGTAGCGAAACCAACGTAACCGAGAAACGCCGACGAGCCCGTCAGCGTGTACACCAGATAGCCCTGCGCGGCGCTTTGCATCCAGGTTCCGACCAGAGATACGACCTGCCCGATGAACCACAATCGGTAATTGCGGTGGCGAAAGGCAGCAAAGGTGGTTGTTATCGAAAGGGTGGGTGTGTTTGAGGAGGTGCCCAAGATATTCCAGTGTGGTCACAAAGATGATGTGATAATCATACCATAACGGTTCGATGGCCCCTTGCGCAAAGGCATCGCAGCTCCGGTCAATGATGGATTTTCTGGATATGTTTACTCCAACATCCACTGCCGGTACTGATTATGTGGAAGCGAGTATTCAATCGCGACATCTCCGCTAACGATAAAAAACAGCATTCGCGCGCCAATTTCCGGGCGGATCGATTTCCAATAACAGGCAAAATCCAGATCGTGCCCGCTGGGGATATACAGCTCGGGTGAGAAAAATCCGAGAGAAGAATGGTTGGGATGGTTGTGAATATGCAGCACCCAGCGCGCCTGATGCATATCATTCAACAATGCGTACAATTCTTCCTGGCTGAGGCGACATCCGACTTCAATTGTGGATCCGACGATTGAGAATAAATCGTCCTTTCCGCCAATCGCCTCGATCCAATCCGCATCCTCTTCCAGATCCTGCGGGATCAGCACCCAGTACGCCTCTTCCTGGCTATTCCCGCCGATCTCCTCACAGGCGGCTTGGATTTCTTCCTGGATTCGCGCATAGTCCTGGCGGGTTATTTGCGGCCTGGCAGCCGCTTTGACAATCACGCCAGCATCGCAGATTTCCTTTACATCGGCGGGATCCATGGAGGCAAGCAGTTCTCGTTCCGTCCCAGGCTCGGGGTTTAGCTTCGTCATTAAATAGCAGGCAACGGATTTTGCGTCTTTACTACCCATCACATGCGCCAGCGCGATGAAGCGTCGCCTGTCGCGCTCGCTCAGGCTGCGGAATACATCCTCCGAGCCGGCTAGGTGCCCGTAACGGGCAAGATTTGGCGCGTCCTTTTCCAGGACGTCCAGCATGTCTCGCAGTTCTTCGATATTCCGTCTCGCGGCCGTTGGCCCCCCAAATATCCGCAGAACGATGTTTTATGAAATGGACAAAGATGTATTTCATTTCTATTGTATCGAAGTCCACGCGAGTTTCAATCCATTAATCTTCCGGTCGGGAAACATCATGTTTCTCACGTGACGTTTCCCGACGCGCGCTGTGAAATCCCCCATTCATTCCAGAGAGCAAACACCTCTATACTGAATTACGGTTAAAGTTATGTGCCGTTCACAAAAAAGCTCCTGACAATGTCCAGCGCAAGAATCAGGAGCATCTTATTGTTTTTTACCGGTAGGAGGGAACCTATGTTTCACCATGTGAAGGAATTAGAATTTAACGCCCGTGTAACGGGACCCGATCCACGCTTTGCAAGCTTGTTGCTCGAGCAGTTTGGCGGCGGGAATGGGGAATTGAAAGCCGCAATGCAGTATTTCGTCCAGGCGTTTGCGGCGCGCAAGCCATTCCCCGATAAGTATGATTTACTGATGGATATTGCCACGGAAGAACTCTCGCACCTGGAGATCGTCGGCGCGACGATCACCATGCTGCTGGATGGGATCAACGGCGAGCTCAAGAATGCCGCGGAAAACACATATCTGACCAAATTGATGAATGGATCCGCCGGCAAAGAGGAAGTGGTCAGCGATATGCTCTCCGGCGGTAACGGCCGCAACATCGAGCTGGGCATGATCAGCCCGCACTTCCTGGTGCTCTCGGGCGGCGGGCCAAAACTGACAGACTGCCAGGGCGTGCCGTGGTCAGGGTCTTATGTAAACGCCAATAGCGATCTTACGGTGGATCTACGCTCGAATATCGCGGCGGAATCGCGCGCGAAAATCGTGTATGAATACCTGCTGCAATTCACCGATGACCCGATGGTCAAAGAAACCCTGCGCTTCCTGATGACCCGCGAAATCGCGCACTTCAACCAGTTCGCCGCCGCGCTGGAGACCATCCAGCCCAACTTCCCGCCCGGCGTGCTGCAGGGCGATCCGCGTTACACGCACGTGTACGTTAATTCCTCTGAAGGTAATGATAGCCGCGGTCCGTGGAATCAAGGCCAGGGACCCTGGGATAAGGGCGAGGAATGGGTATATGTAGAGCGGCCGATGGAGCATGTGATGCAGACCAAGGGCATGGTCGATCAGAAACCAGCCGGCGGCAAGGTCACACAGAATGACGTGGAAAAGCTGGATAAGAAGATGAGCAAAATGCGCAGCCAGCAGATCAAAACTGCCATCGAAGAAAATCCGAGCTCCTGGTCGGACTATTCGATCTGAGCGGGTAAGGGAAAGAATATGTCCGCTCAGATGGAATTCTATAACGACGATTTGGAACGCGAAAGCGCTCACCATGGTCTTCACGACCCGCACGGACGTTCCTCCAGCCTGGCGGATATCATTCTGGGCGGCCAGGATGGATTAGTGAATGTGCTCGGGATCGTGTTAGGTGTGGCGGTAGCTTCCGCCGACCCGCGCATGATCCTCACTGCGGGAATGGCGGCGGCATTTGCCGAATCGGTATCGATGGGCGCAGTAGCATACACATCGACATTGGCGCAAGCGGATTTTTACGAGAGCGAACGCAGCCGCGAACATCGCCACATTCAGCGCTATCCCAAACACGAGCAAGAAGAAATCCGCGCCATTTACGAGTCAAAAGGTTTTGAGGGCGAATTGCTGGAGCAGATCGTCAACACGATTACCTCTGACAAGGAGGTTTGGGTGCGGGTGATGCTGGCCGAAGAACACCAGCTCACGCCGGTTGACCGGTCAAAAGCACGCAGCTCAGCCGTCATCGTGGCGCTATCCGCGATCATCGGTTCGCTAATCCCGCTGTTGCCGTTCATCTTCTGGCCGTTACCAGTCAGCATGTGGCTTTCGCTGGCGATATCGGCCCTGACACTGTTCGCGGTTGGAGTATACAAAGCCAGAGTTACCACCATCGGCAAGCCGGCGCGCAGTGGCATGGAGATGGCCGTCATTGGTACTGTCAGCGCGATGATCGGTTATGCGATCGGCCTGCTGTTCAAAACGCTTACTTGAGAATATATTCGTCACAGAAAAGCACCCGGCGTCGAAAGACTGCCGGGTGCTTTTCTGTGATCATCCGGCACGCGCCGCTTTCGCCGATGACCGAGCCATGCATCGGTCCGCGAGAGAAAACGTTGATATGCAACATGGTTGTTTATATCACAACAATTAACCAGTACAAATGCCTAAATCAAGGGGGTATTTTGAAAAAATTCCTCATTCTTCGTTGACTCACCTAATGCTTCGTTGTACAATTCTCAATGAATCCATCATCCAGCTCAACAAAATACGACTGAGCGATTAGAAACATTTTCGGCTGTAAGAGGGACGGTGCAAAGCGTACGCGTGCTTCCTTGAGGAGGGTGTAATGCACGTTCACAATCTGGCATTAATTGATGAAATCCAGAAACAGGCCAACCTGATCCGCCTGGATGTGCTCGATATGGTCTACCGCCGCCAGGCTGGGCACCTGGGCGGTTCGTACTCTGCTGCTGAGATCCTGGCCGCGCTGTACTTCCACCAACTGCGAATCGATCCGCAGAACGCGGGTTGGGAGGAGCGCGACCGCTTTCTGCTGAGCAAAGGCCACGCGGCCGCCGCGCTGTACTCGGCGCTGGCCAGGCGCGGTTTCTTCCCACTGGAAGAACTGGAAACCTGGGGGCACCTGGGCGCGCGTTTGCAGGGGCACCCGGACCGGATCAAAGTCCCTGGCGTGGAAATGTCTTCCGGCTTTCTTGGCCACGGGCTGTCGATTGGTGTGGGACTGGCGCTGGCCGCCCGGTTGAACCAGCAGAAGCATCACATCTATGTGCTGATGAGTGACGGCGATATGCAGGCTGGCGTGGCCTGGGAAGGCGCGCTCACCGCTTCCAAGTACTGCACCAGCGAAGTCACGGTCATCATGGACTTCAATGATGTGCAGCTCGATGGGCCGGGGCACGAGATCATGCCGCTCGAGCCGCTGCGCGAGAAGTGGCGCGCGTTTGGCTTCCATGTGATCGAGATTCACGGCCACAATGTGGCACAGGTGCTGGATGCGCTGGATATGGCGTTGGACATTCACAGCCAGCCGTCGGTGATTTTGGCGCATACCACCAAGGGCAAGGGCGTTTCATTCATGGAGAACACCGCCAAATGGCATGGTAGCGTGCCGACAGATGTTCAGTACCAGGCGGCCCGGCGGGAACTTGAGGAGGTGCTGTGATGGCTGAGATCCCGCAACGACAGGCGTACGGCCAGGCGCTGGCCGATTACGGCGCGGTGAACCCGGATGTGGTCGTGCTGGACGCGGATGTATCATCTTCGACCCTGACCAGCTATTTCGCGCAGCGCTTCCCGCAACGGTTTTACAACCTGGGCGTCACCGAGGCCTCGATGGTGGACGTGGGCGTGGGGCTGGCCCTGGGTGGAAAAATTCCGTTCGTCAACACCTTCGCGGCGCTGCTGGCGCTGCGTGCCTGTGAGCAGATCCGCACTTGCGTGAGTTATGCGGCTACCAACGTCAAATTGATCGGCGGGTATTCGGGCATCTCCGATTACAAGGACGGCCCGACTCACTTCGCCACCAATGATGTCTCTGTGGTGCGCTCGCTGCCCGGCATGGTGGTGCTGGCGCCGGCCGATAACCGCGAAGCCGCGGCGATGGTTCAGGTGATCGCCGAATGGCAGGGGCCGGTGTACGCGCGCATCAGCCGCGCCGCAGTACCCGATGTGTATGATGCCAGCCATAAGCCAGAGATTGGACGCGGAACGGTGCTGCGCGAAGGCAAGGATGTGACCATGCTGGGTACCGGGTCGCTCACCGTGCGCTGCCTGCTGGCCGCCGAACAACTGCGCAACGAAGGCATTGAAGCCGGTGTGATCGGCATGTGGTCGATCAAACCGCTGGATGTGGGACTGCTGCTGCATGCCGCGCGAACCACAGGCGCTCTGGTGACTGCCGAGGATCATTCCATCGTGGGCGGCTTTGGCAGCGCGGTGGCCGAAGCCCTGGCCTGCACCCTGCCATCTCCGTTGGAGATGGTCGGTCTGAATGACACCTTTGCCGAGACCGGCCCAGACCCCGACACCCTGATGGACGCAGTAGGAATGTCGGTGGAGGATATTGTTCGTGCAGCACGAAAAGCTGCCGGACGCAAAGAAACCGGGGTAAAATTTTAGATACCCCTCGACATTTTGATTATCAGTTTCAAGTGAGGTAGTTTTGAGCGAAATCCAATCACTAGCACGCGGTTTGAAGATCCTGGATCTGCTTGGAGAAGCCGAGGACGGAGTCGGCATCACCGAGCTGGCTGAGAAGATGGGGATCGACAAAGGCAGCGCGTCACGCCTGATCGCCACCCTGGCCAACTACGGCTATGCCGAAAAAGACCCGAACTCGCGCCGTTACCGCCTGGGGCCGATGGTGGTAAGCCTGAGCCGCATCGTCCTACAGCGAACGCCCCTGCGTGAGACCGCCAAGCCGTACCTGCGCCAGTTGATGGAGCAGACCGGCGAGTGTTCGCACCTGGCGGTCGCATCGCAGGGCAAGGTGCTGTACATCGACCAGGTGGAATCGCCTGCCACTTTACGCGTTAACGCCCAGGTGGGAAAAATTGCCCCCATGCACTGCACTGCGCTGGGCAAGGCGATGATGGCGTTTGCCGATTACCCCATCGTCGAGCCGCTCGAGGTCTTTACCGCGCGCACCATTACCGAACCGGGTATGCTTAAAGCGCACCTCGAACAGACACGCAGGCAGGGTTACGCTGTGGACGATGAAGAGTACGACTACGGCGTGCGATGCATCGCCGTGCCAGTGTTCGATTTTCGCGATAAAGTAGTCGGCAGCATCGGCGTTTCCGGGCCGGCCGCGCGCATGACACTCGAACGGCTGCCGGAAATTGCTCGGACAGTCATGACCGTGGGCGAGGCGCTGTCGGCACGCATGCGCTTCTTGCGCTAACACAATCTGCGATCCATCGACATGTTCGCACGTGGAGGGGAAAATGCCGGGAGAGGTTGAGAGATCACAGGCAGAAATTGTCCGCGGGCGTGCGGCGCGCGCTCAGGCTGTCGCGTCCGCCGGTTCTCTGCAGGCCGCTCTGAAAGCCGGAACCATAGCGCGTCGGGTGGATCTCACCCTTTCGGAAGCGCTGGTCTTGGGGCTGGTGGAGCAGGATGTGCGCACCTTTCTGGTGGTATTCGGCCACGGTTCCACCGAAATCGGCGAAGTGCTGCGCGTGTACCAACAAACCGGCGTGGTGCGCGTGGTGCCGGTGCGGCATGAAACCGAAGCCTCGCACGCGGCGACTGCGCTGCGCTGGGTCACCGGGCAAAAGGCGGCTGTGATCACCTCCATCGGGCCGGGAGCGCTGCAGGCCATGGCCGGATCGATCGCCCCCGCCTCGGATGGCATCGGCGTGTGGTACCTGTTCGGCGACGAGACCACCGAGGACGAGGGCTATAACATGCAGCAGATCCCCAAACCCGAGCAAAACCTGTTTCTCCAACTGACTTCGGTGCTGGGGCATTCCTACAGCCTGCACACGCCCCTGTCGATTGCCACCGCGCTGCGCCGCGGGCAGGCAACGGTCGACCATCCCTATCGCCAGGGACCGTTCTTCCTGCTCATGCCGATGAACACCCAGCCGGCATGGCTGCCCTCGTTCAACCTGGAGGAGCTTCCAAACCAAACGCCTCTTTCGTATGGCGCAGCCCCTGATGGCTACACGCAAGTCGCGGATTGGATCCATGCCGCGCAACGCGTGGTGGTCAAAGTAGGCGGTGGGGCGCGGCAGTGCGGCGCGGAACTTGTTGAACTCTTGGAGTTAGCCGACGCCACTCTGGTGCATACGCCCATCGCCAGCGGAGCGATCCCCTACTCCAATCCGCGCAATATGGGCGTGGGTGGATCAAAGGGATCGATCAGCGGGAATTTTGCCATGGAGAATGCCGACCTGCTGATCGCGGTGGGCACGCGCGCGGTGTGCCAGTCGGACTGCTCTCGCACCGGCTACCCCAGGGTGCAGCATGTGATCAACATCAACGCGGATGTGGACAGCGCGATCCATTATGGAAAAACGCTGGCGTTGCTGGGTGACGCGGCCGCGACCCTGCGCTGCCTGAACGACGCATTGCGGCGGATGCCAGACAAAACCACCCAACCGCCATCCATCTGGATGCAGGAATGTTCCGTGGAACGCCAGAAGTGGCAAGCATTCAAAGACGCGCGCTATGCCTCCCCCACCCTGTTTGACGAGTACTGGAAGGAAAACGTGCTGACCCAACCGGCGGTGATCAAAACCGTCACCGATTGGGCCAAAGCCACTGGCGCGATCAGCTTCTTCGACGCCGGCGATGTACAGGCTAACGGTTTCCAGATTATGGAGGATGAGCGCCCGGACCAGACCTTCACCGAAACTGGCGCCAGCTATATGGGATTTGCGGTATCGGCGCTGCTTGCCACGGCTGTCGCGCGCGAGCCGTTCTACGCTGTGGCGCTCACCGGCGATGGTTCCTTCACCATGAACCCGCAGATTTTGATCGACGGCGCCGAACACGGCGCGCGCGGTTGTATTGTCCTGCTGGATAACAGCCGCATGGCAGCAATCTCCGGCTTGCAGGAAGCGCAATACGGTGCAGAGTTTGCCACCGCCAACCAGATCAAAGTCGATTATCTGCAGTGGGCGCGGAGCGTGCCGGGTGTGCTGGCGTTGGATGGCGGCGCCAGCCCGGAAGCGCTGCAGGAAGCTCTCCGGCAGGCCGGCCTGCACCCTGGTCTGTCGCTGATCCGCGTGCGGGTCTACTACGGGCCAGACGAGTTGGGCGGCATGGGCGTTTTTGGGCGCTGGAATGTGGGCAACTGGGTCGAAGACACCCAGGCCCTGCGCCATGAAATTGGGCTCTAAACCACTTCAAGGAGTAAATCCATGAAAATCGCCGTGATCAACGAAACCAGCGCCGCCGACCGTAATAAAGATATCCTCTTCGCCTTGGAGGGACGCGGGCATGAGGTGATCAACGCCGGCATGAACCAAAACGGCGCGCAACCCGAGCTGCAATATATACATACCGGGTTGATGGCGGCCGTCTTGCTCAACCTGCAGCGCGTCGATCTGGTGGTTGGTGGGTGCGGCACCGGCCAGGGCTTTCTCAATTCGGTGATGCAGTACCCCAACGTCTTCTGCGGCCACATTCTGAACGCGCTGGACGCCTGGCTGTTCGCGCAAATCAACGATGGCAACTGCATTTCGCTGGCGCTCAACCAGGGGTATGGCTGGGCCGGCGATGTCAACTTGCGCCTGCTGTTTGACGTGTACTTCTCGGTCGAACACGGCGCGGGCTTTCCGGCGCACCGGCGAGAACCCCAGGCTGCTTCGCGCGCCATGCTCAAGACCATATCCAACTGCACTCACCGCAGCCTGGCCGAGATCCTTACCGCGCTGCCTGAGGCGGTAGTCGCCCCCGCGCTCACCTACCCGACAATGCCCGCTATCATCGATGTAGACTCAATTGAAGATCCTCAACTGAAAACGACCCTGCGGCGCTACCTCTAGTTTCATCCATCCAATCCAAAGCAACCGGAAGGAAACACCCGATGGACAAAACCTCTGCTGGGACATTACCGGTTCGAACCAAACTTCTGTACGGCGTGGGCGATGTTGGGAACGCCCTGGTTAATTCGGCCATCCAGTTTTTCCTGCTCAAATTCTACACCGACGGAGCCTTGATCCTGCCGGCGTTAGTTAGCAGCGCCCTGCTGATCGGCAAAATTTGGGACGCAATCAACGACCCATTGATGGGTTGGTTGACCGACCGCAGCACGCATCGCCTGGGAAAACGGCGCGTATTTATGCTGTTTGGCGCTGTACCGCTGGGGATCAGCGTGGCCTTGCTGTGGTTCGTCCCGGCCGGGATGCCGGCGCTGTGGACTTTCGTGTGGATCGCGCTGACCTTTACGCTGTTTGACACGCTCTGGACGCTGACCAACGTGCCATACTACGCGCTGACCTCCGAGCTAACCGAGAACTACGATGAGCGCAGCAGCCTGACCGCCTACCGCATGGTGATGGCGGTGCCTGCCTACCTGGTCGGAGCGGCGATCACCCCGGCCATTGTTGGCGCGTTTGCCATTCAGCGCACCGGCTATGCCGCCATCGGTATTATCTACGGCGTACTGGCGGCGCTGGCGCTTCTGGGGTGCGCGTTTGGCATACGCGAGCGGAAAACCCCCACGCCAGAGACTGCGAGCCGTTCCAAACCGCTGGAATCGTTGAAAATCGCGCTGCGAAACAAGCCGTTTGTGCGTCTGCTAGCAGCGTATATCATCCTCAATATGGCCTTTGCGCTGATCAAGACGCTGATGGCGTATTTCCTCCAGTACCAGCTCGATATGGCCGCCGAGACGACTTTGGTGATGGGTCTGCTGCTCATCTGCGTGACGCTGTCGCTATTTGTGTGGAAGAAAATCTCCGAACGGCTGGACAAAGGCCCATCCTACGCAATCGGGATGCTGATCGGGGCGCTGGCGGTGTCGTTTATGTTCTTCCTGCCAAACGCGAAAACAGCGCTGGTCTACCCCATCGCCGCGCTGGCCGGTTTTGGCTTTGGCGCGCAGTGGATCTTCCCGTGGGCCATGGTGGCGGATGTAGCCGACGTCGACCGGGCCAAAACCGGCGAGCAGCGCAGCGGCATGTATTATGGCGTGTGGGGTCTGGTCACCAAGCTGTCCGAGGCGCTGGCGATTGCCGCCAGCGGCTGGATCCTGACCGGGTTTGGCTATGTGCCCAACGTGGCGCAGACTGAATTCGCGCGGTTGGGGATACGGCTGTTCTTTGGCCCGGTACCGGCCGTTTTGATCCTGCTGGCGCTGCCGCTGCTGATCTGGTACCCGATCACGCGCAAATCGCACGCGGCTATCCAACAGCTCGAAACCAAAGGTGAGGCATGAGCAAACCCATCGGCGTCGCCATCGTCGGCTGTGGCCGCATTTCGGATCTGCACGGGCTGGGTTACCAGGGTCTGGACAGCGCCCACATCGTGGCCGTGACCGATCCCAACCAGACGCGGGCGCGTGAAAAAGCCAGTAAGTGGGGCGTTAAAAAGATTTACCGCGACTACCAGCAGGTGCTGGACGACCCGGATGTAGACCTGGTGGAACTGCTCACACCGCATCACCTGCACTGCTCGATGACCATCGCCGCCTGCAAGGCGGGCAAGCACGTCTCGGTGCAGAAACCCATGGCCATCGACAGCCGCGAAGCCACACTGATGATTGACGCGGCCAACGCGGCCAAGGTAAAGCTGCGCATCTATGAGAACTTTGTGTTTTACCCGCCCGCCGTCCGCGCACGCGAGCTGATCCAGAAGGGCGCCATCGGCGAGCCGCGCATGATCCGCATGCACGTCAGCACCGGCACCGGCGACACGGGTTGGAAAATCCCCTTGAGTGCCTGGATGTGGCGCATCGACGATAAGAAATCCGGCGGCGGCCCGCTGGTATTCGACCACGGCTACCACCTCTTCTCGCTGGCCTACGATCTGCTCGGCCCGGTGGAGCGGGTGTACGCCTGGATCGACAAGACCACGATTCTGCCCGGGGTGAACGTCGATGCGCCGGCAGCGATCATGTTCCAGTTCAAGGCGCCGCGCTGCTACGGCATGCTCGATTTCGAGCACACGCCCAAGATGCGCATCTACTCCAAGTATTACAGCGACGACGACCGTGTCGAAATCATCGGCGAGACGGGCATCCTGATGATCAACCGCTACACCGCGCGTACGGTTGATTTGCCAGAGCTAATGCTGTTCCAGGACGGAAAGACCACCCCTATCCCGGTGGAAGGCGTTGAATGGGAAGACAGCTTTATCGCTGCCACGCGCCACATGGTTGACGTCATCCGCGACGATGTTCCCGCCCGGTTGGACGGCTACACCGGCAAAGAAGTGCTTAAATTCGCCCTCGCGGCGCAGCGCTCGGCGCGCTTGCACCGCGAAGTGCGCCCGGATGAGCTATAACAAGGCGATAACACCGCGAAGAGATTTCGATATACAGGTCTAGTCAGGCACGCTATAATTAAGTTCAATTCGCAATCCGTTTGCCGTTCCATAAGACCGTCATGGGCCGCAAGCATACCAGACCTGTTCGCTCGCTCCAGCAGTTATTTCCTCCGTCTGAACCGTGCAGCTGCGAGGTATGCGTGCAGTTTTGCCGGCGGCCGGGCTGGTGGACAGTGGATGAAGCCGAGGCGGTCGTCCGGGCAGGGTTGGCAGAACGGATGATGCTGGAACTCTCTCCAGACCGGTCGTATGGCGTGCTTTCGCCGGCTTTCCGAGGCTGCGAATGCCTGTACGCCGTGCAGGAATACAGCAAGTACGGCTGTACCTTCCTCCTGCATGGCCGCTGCGATCTGCACGGCAGCGGGAAGATGCCGCTGGAATGCCGGTTTTGCCACCATGACCGCCGCGGCCAGGGTGAAATTTGCCATGCGGCGCTGGAGCAAGACTGGAATACCCCAGCCGGCCAGGCGCTGGTTGAGCGCTGGCAGCGGCTCACCGGTTTTTGGAAACGCGGTATTAACCTCAGGATGCGGGATACATTAAAGAGCTTATAGGATAGGACCGAAACAAACAATGAGCCGCAGGGTGCGCCTGCGGCTCATTGTTTGTTTCGGGCAATTTAGTGCTGGTGGCCGGCGAGGTTTTCCGCGCCGGGTAGCTTTCCCGACAACTGCTGGGGCTTGTGGATCAATACCGGTAGATCCGACGGGCAGATCCAATAGCTATTTCCCTGTGATTGGATCGACAGGAGCGGTACTTCCTGGCTGCTGCGTTGGCACACAATACACTTTTCTTCGTGATTCATCCTTGTCTCCTTGACCTATTCTTCCGGATCACCGGTTGCCTCTCCGTCGTCCATCTTGTCCAGCAGACGGCGGAGCTCTTCGTCCCACACTTCATCGAGCGGGTTAAAGACCTGTTCCTGAAAATTCGCCGCGATTTCGTCCAGGCGACCCTGTACGTCCACGTCTGGTGATGACTGCTCCAGTTCATCAAATTTCTCGCGCACTGCTGCGGTAAGCTGCTCGCTGCTTTGCTCCAGCTCGCCAAGCGGGATATTGATTTTGAGCATATAGTTGATCCGCCGCACGATTGCCAGCCAGGCGGAAAAATCGTTTTCAATGCGCAGCGTGTTGCCCATCTGTTCCGATCCGGAAAGATCGTAGGCCGGCACAAAGGCATAGAATCCGGTGTACGCCATGTTCTGCTCACCGGCGCGCTTGCAAATGACCGAATCAATGCTGGCCCCACCCTGGTAATCAGAAAAGTTCACGGAGAGATGGTTAAGTTCTTCGCGCATGGCGCGCATCGAGTAGATACAGGAGATGTTGCGTTCTTTGTCGAACGGCACTTCGCCGTACACGCCGCCAACCCCAATCATGCGCTTGACGTTCAGCGCGCGGGCGCTCTCCAACAGCACCGAGACGTAGCGTTCAATATCCATGTGTGGCTCATCGCCCACAAAAATCACCAGGCCGCGGTCATCCAATTCAACATAGTAAAAATCGTTATGCGGGGTTTCCAACTCCACCGGATAGCCGTCATCAAACTGAACCACCGGGCGCACCAGATCGTGCGTGCCTGGGAACTGGAACAGGTAAAATCCATCCGGGCGCATGTACCCGATCTTTTCCGCGCCCAGGTGCTGGATCAAATAATCGGGCAGACCAGACGATACCGCGCCCGCATCCGCCCACTGGCGCCAGCCGGCCAGCAGGTAGATCTCTTTTGCTTCCGGGCGGCGATACAATTCAAATCCTTCTGCCATTCGATGCCTCTCCTTGCTGTGGCAATTTTATTCTCCCCAGTATATACCATATTCGTCCGATTTTGACCAAACGGTTGAATCTGGCGATGCCGATTATAATTAACCGACACCACGGAAACGGGAAATCCGCATGCGAAGAAAACCAATCAAATTTTGGCAGGCAGTCCGGATCACGGCGGCAGTTTTGCTGCTCATGGCGATCATCTGGTTCTGGCTGGTACCATTCATACAAGAACTGAGCAAATCGCCCGCGTCGGAATACCAGCAGCAGGGCGACGAATTCCGTTCGCAGGGGCGGCTGCCTGAAGCGGTGCTTTCCTACCGCCAGGCGCTCAATGCCGACCCCGGCAGCCAGGCCGCGCGCAGCGCGCTGTCTGAAGCCTACCGCGCGCAAGGGCGGCTGCGCATGGCGGCGCGCTATGCGATTGAGGGCCAAAAGCCGGCGCTTGAAACAGGCGACTACCAACCTGCGATCTGGACGTTTGCTGACATTGATTCGTCCCCGACCGGCGCGGCGATGGTGGATAATGCTCTGCTGGCACTGTACGAAGATGGCACAGCGGTCTCGCTGCGGCTGGAGGATGGCGCGTTGCTGTGGACCGCGCGTCTGCCGTCTGCGGCAACGTCTGCACCCTCGGCTGATGAACAGCTCGTATATGCCGGTGCTGAGGATGGGAAATTATATGCTCTCAACCGCCAGGACGGCACACAACGCTGGTCCTTCGCCACCCATGGTCCGATCTATGCTGCCACCACCAGCGTGGATGGCGTGGTGTACCTTCCTTCCAGCGACGGCAACCTGTATGCCTTACGCGCCGGTGATGGCAGCCTGCTGTGGAAGTTTGCCACGCGCGGCGCGCTGCATTCCGCGGTCACCGTCAGCGGCGGCCGGGTGGTGTTTGGCTCGCACGATGCGCGCGTGTACGCACTCGATGCTGCCAGCGGCGCTCCGGCATGGCAGGATGGCATCCTTACCAACGGGGCGGTTGAAAACCAGCCAGCAGTAATTGAGAACCGCATCATCCTCGGCTCGGGAGATGGGCGCGTGTATGCGCTTGCGCTCGACAGCGGCGGCCAGTTCTGGCGCGCCTCTACGCCCGATGCGGTCTACGCCGCGCCAGTGGTGGTTGGAGGGGTGGTGTACATTGCTTCCAGCGGGAAGACTCTTTCAGCCATTGATCTGGAAAGCGGTAAGAAACTGTGGCAGGCGGAACTTCCTGGCAGTCTGCGCAACCCACCGGTCATCGCTGGCGACAGCCTGTACTTCAGCGTTGATGCCGATGCGGGGTTGTACCGCGTAGACGCAACCAGCGGCGCAGTTACCCGGCTGGGCAGCACCGGTGATTGGGTCGCGTTCGGGCCGTGGATCGCTGGCGAGCGGTTGTTCGTGGCAGGCAAGGACGGCGCGCTGTTGGCCTTCCCGCTACCACGTTAAAGCGTTTCGCGTGGCACCACGCGAATTGCGCTCCCTGGCACCGGACAACCCGATTCGCAGCGACCGCAGCCAGTGCATAGGTTCGGGTTGACCGTCACCCGCCCATTATAGGTTACCGCCGCGCTGTTGAGGCATGCCTCCACGCATACCAGGCACTTTGCGCCCTGGTCCCAAGCCAGGCAGGATTCGCGGATTACATGCGCCACGCCGATACGCATGGTCTCTTTGGTCATGGGCAAAATCGCGGCAACCGGGCATACCTGGGCGCACAAATCCGGGCAGCTCGGGTTGAGCGCGCAGCCGCCCATGCGCGGGACGAGCACCGGGGTACCCAAACCGGCCAGCCCGGCCTCGAACAGCGCCGGTTGCAAGCCGCCCGTCGGGCAGACGCGAATGCACTCCTGGCACAGGATGCAGGTACGCAGGAAATCCGGCTCTGGCAGCGCACCGGGCGGGCGCAGCACCGGCTTTTGATCTGGCAACGCTTCGGCGATCGGCACAGCCGCCGCTCCCAGCAGCGCCGCCCCCGCGGACCCCAGGAATGCCCTGCGGCTGATCCCGCCCACCGGGCTGGGAATAGCCGCAGGAATTGGAGTTCTGAACCCAAACCGGATGCCGTCTCGGTCGCAGACGCCGGTACATTCCAGGCAGAAGGTACAGTGCGAATAATCGGTTATCTCCACTCCGTCGATCATGGCGTTCATCGGGCAGGCGCGCTCGCACAGACGGCAGCCAGTGCAGGCTGATGGCGACACCCACCGGCGCAACAGGCTGAAGCGTGAAACCAGCCCCAGCAGCGCGCCAAACGGGCACAGATTGCGGCACCAGAAGCGCGGCTGCCACAACTCAAGGGCAATAATGCCCACAAATGCCAGCAAAACTGTGCCGGATGCGGCCAGCCAGCCCGCCTTTGGGCCGGTTAACGCATGCGCCAGGCTGGTGCTGACCCGGTGGAATACCACCAGCGGGTCCAACAAGCCCACCGAGCGCAGCGAAACGATGCTGGCCCCCAGGACTACTGCCAGAATCCAGTAGCGCAATAGGCTATTGCGATTGGATGGAAACAGCCCGCCAGCGTGTTTGAGCGGTTTACGCTTTTGCCAGAACGCCAGAGGGCGAATAAGGCCAAGCAAAGTGCCCAGCGGGCAGACCCAGCCGCAGAAAAAGCGGCCGAACAACAGCGTCAGCGCCAGCAGCAACAGCGGCCCGCCGATCACCAGCACCAGCCCGCGGTGCGCCGTCTGCCCGGCAGCGATCATCGGGTCAAACGCCAGAAGCCAGGATGCGAATACCGGAGCGGGCGAATAGGTGAGCCTCTGGTACAGCGCCACGCTCAATGGGTACAGGAATAACGCCAGGAAGGAAAGCTGCACCAGCCAGCGCCCCACCTGTGTCCAGCGGACAAAATTGCGGTGGTTAGTCTCTGCCTTCATGCCCCTCACCATCATCATTGCCCCGTTTTCGAGTCTGCGCCGCCGCCACCACACCCGCGCCGATCAGCACGCCTGCCGCGGGTATGAGCGCCATGTTCAGGAACGGGCGCGCGTCCACCACAGGCTGGGTGCAGCTCTCCCCGCTGGCCACATTGATACCAACGGCTTCCAAACCGGCGTCGGGTGGTAGCGGCGTGGCCGTCGGGAAGGCTGTGGCCGTGCCAGCAGGGCCGGATGGGGTCAATGTAATGGTCTCCTGTTGCGGAGCCGCGGAGGGCGCAGGCTGTGTGGGCGTGGGGAGCGGCATTCCCACCTGCACGATCTGGAAACGGCCGTCCTGCAGCGCGGCTTCCAGATCGACGCTACCGGCGCCGGATTCGGCTGCACGCAAAATATAGGGCAGTTCCTCCGGCAGCATGTCGAAGTAATTGATGCAGCCATACGCGTCGATCAGCACCGGATCAGTTCCGGCAAGTACCTGGTTCATCCGGCGAACGACATTCGGGTTGGTCAACTCGGTTTCGGGGCCGGCGCATACGCGGTAGCTACCGTATGGCAGGCGCACGCGCAGCGCCTCGAGGATGTGAAGTTGCGCCTGGATCGGCGACGGCGTGGACAGATCCGCGATGCCCTGCTCCAACTGAGCATGCAGCAATCCGGGCGCTCTGAGAAAGCCCATCATGTGTTTGAGCGCCATGGTCACTTTGGTAACATTATGCGACTTGGCCAGTCCCATGTTGATGCGCAAATCCGCTTTCACCGCCTCGCTGATCACGCCAATTTCAGTATACGCGCGCCCGGCTGGCAGAGCGATCACCTCAAAGGTGCTGGGGTGGGCGTTGTTGCGGTCGGGGAAGAGGTTTTCCACATCCTCTTCCTGCACAATCTTGCCGATGCCCGAAACGCGCAGCGCTTCGGCCGTCCCGGGTTCAATGGAGCAGTGATCCATGACGATGATGCTCCCCGCCCCGGCCTCTTTGACCATCTGAATCATGGCGCGCAACAGTTCCGGGTCGCTGGAGGAGGCTGTTCCCGGCGGATAAGCCCAGGTTGCATTGGGCTTTATGGCTACGCGCATTCCCGGCTTGACATAACGCTCCAACCCGCCGAGCGCGTCCAGCGCGCTCTTGAGGATCACCCGCGCGGTGTCTTCATTGCTGCCCGCCGCGACAGCCGCCAGCGGGTGAGACTGCGCGTACACCGCCATGTTCTCTTCAGACAGGCCGGGCAGCATGCGCATCACGCCGGCGCCCAGAATGCCCTTCCCTACCAGCGCCAGAAATTCTCTGCGTGTAATCGGTCGCATATTTCTTCCTCTCATTGATCTTTTTATTATCCGTTATGTGACAGATGAAACGGATGTAACAAAAATCATCTTTTTTGTGTGATCCTACCGTTTCTTGTTGTTCGGTTATGTGTGATCCTTTCCGCGTCTACGGCCTTGCAGGTCTTTACGATTTCTTAATACGCGAACCCGCTTCCTTAACACGATCCTTATATGCTGGCGATAAGATCAGACACATAGAGATTCATTTGCCATGGAACAAACGCAACCAACAAACATTTTCGAGAATACCACGACGCACCAGCCAAAACCCGGCTGGCGCAACTGGTTAATCGGCCATCCGCTCGCAACAGCTGATGCGCCTCACCAAACGATCGGCAAGCTGATTGGGCTGGCCGTCTTTTCCTCCGACGCACTGTCATCAGTGGCCTACGGGCCGCAGGAAATGATGATCATCCTTGCCCTGGCGGGAGCGTCCGCCTTGCCGAACGCGTTGCCTCTGGTCATCGCAATCGCCGTGCTACTGGTGATCCTGACCCTTTCCTACGAGCAAACCATCCACGCCTATCCAGGCGGCGGTGGCGCGT
>CALDSL010000004.1 GCA_937920255.1 uncultured Anaerolineaceae bacterium
GGTTCCGCTGATGCCCAGGTAGGGGTATTCATATTTGCCTTCCGCGATGAGCGCGGGGATCACCTTGGCAATAATATCCGAGGGAACCGCGAAACCGATGCCGGCGTTGGCTTCCGTGGTCGATTCGATCGCGGTGGTCACACCGATCACCTCACCGTCAATGTTGAGCAATACACCGCCCGAGTTGCCCGGATTGATGGGCGCGTCGGTCTGGATCACATTGGGGATGGAGTAGGTCGCGCCGCTGCGAACGCCGGCGTTGACCGGCAGCGAGCGCCCCATGGCCGAGATGATCCCCAACGTCATCGTACCTTCCAGGCCAAACGGATTGCCGATGGCAATAGCGGTCTGGCCTACGCCTACATCCGCGCTGGAAGCCAGCTCGACAGGCTGCAGGCGGTTGGCGGGCATATCCACCTTGATCACAGCCAGGTCGCTGTAGCTATCCGTGGCCACCACCTCGGCGGGAACCACAAAGCCATCCGAGAACATCACCGAGACCTGACCGGCGTCTTCCACCACGTGGTTATTGGTGACGATGTGGCCTTCTTCATCCCACACAAACCCGGAGCCCAATGCCGAGCCCGGCACGGAAGGCAATTCGCGCTGATCGCCAAATGGAAAACCCGGGGCGAATTGGGTGTTCTGCGCCTGCGTGACCACCTGAATGTTGACTACTGAGGGGTTAACCCGCTCGTAGATCTGTTCGAGCGTGCTGCTTTCCACCACCTGGGGCGCGCTGTCCGCGGTGACTTTGGCTTCAACGCCAGTGGATTGTTCAGCAGCAGGCGCAGACTGCGAGAGCGCTGTGCCGGCCAGGGTTGTTGCCAGGGCAAGCGGGCTGCACGCCGAGAGCACCAGCGCGGCCAGCAAAATTGTCGATACAATAATGGGTCGTTTCATTAAGAATTCCTCCAAACCAGGGACTGATAATCTTCACGGCTATAAAATAACACGCGCCGGGAGGGTTGTCCTTATGAAAACCTGTATGCGAGCTTAAGGTGAGCTTAAGAAGCGCCGCCGGACGGTATTTCCGCGGGCTGCAGCGGTAGAATGATCGAAAAACGGCTGCCGCTGCCCGGCTGGCTTTCCAGATCCAATCGCCCGCCGTGCGCAGTCACCAGCTCGCGCGTGATGGTCAGGCCGATGCCCATGCCGTCTGAAAAACGGCGGGCAGCTTTGCCACGGTAGAACGGCGTGAATATACGCTCGCGTTCCTCGGTCTGAATGCCCGGGCCGGTATCCGCGACCTGGATTGCGACCACATCCGCGCGCTTTTCGGCGCTGAGAGTCACCTGGCCGCCGGATGGGGTGTAATTCACCGCGTTGCTGAGCAGGTTGCCCAGCGCCTGCGCCAGCCGATCCGCGTCGATGTTCATCACCGGCAGATCGCCGGGCAGTTCGGCCTGCCAGCGCAGGCCTTTCTCCAGCGCGGCCTCGCGCCAGGGCGCCGCGGCGCGCCCGATCCATTCGTTGAGATCGACCGGGTGCAGCTCCAGTTCGAGCGAGCCGAGTTCCTGCTCATAGAGCTGCGCCAGGTCGTCGACCAGATTGCGCATGCGGTGCAACTCATCGTCCATTCCGCCCATCAGCTCGCGCCGCAATTGCACATCTTCGTCTGCGCCGCTGGATAAGGCGGTCACCGCTGACTGCAGCGCCCCGAGCGGGCGGCCCAACTCATGCACCAGGTTAGCCAGCAGCTTGCGCCGGCTTTCTTCCAGCGTGCGCAGTCGCTCGACCAGGGTGTTAAAGGCGCGCAGCAGCATGCGCGTTTCTTCCGGGCCTTCTTCGACCAGGGGTTGTAGCTGGCGGCCGCCGGCGAGCTCGTACACCGCTTCGGTCGTCCTGCGAATGGGTTTTTGGATATCATTGCCCAGCAGCAAGCCCATCGCCAGGCCCAGGATGAGACCGCCTGCCAGGACGCCCAGCGTCAGCCGGCGCAGTTCCTGGTAGCGCTGCGATACGCTGGCCAGCGGATTTTCCAGGCGCACAAATCCTGCCAGCCCACCCCGTTGGGTCAGCACCGGCACGGTCACGTCGGTGATGGTGCCGTTATCATAGTTGACCACCGCGTGCCGCCCACCAGAAAGGAACTGGTCATAATCTGGCGTAAAAACCAGATCGCCCTCGCGGCCGGCGTCGGCATCATCGCTGGAAGCGAGCAGCATCCCGTCCTGATCCATAAGCGTGACCTTGGCGCGCGCGTTGAGACTGATGCTCTCGACAAACGCCTGGCGGCGGTCGGGGTAGCGCCAAATTTCAGAGTACGCGCCGGCAATATCTGAGATCAAAACCGCCTGGCGGTCCAGTTCGCTGGCCATGTTGGTCAGGTAGACCTGGGTTTGCAGCAGGTAGAGAAAGATACCGCTGATCAGCGGCAGGATGACCAGGATTGGGAAAATATGGCTCAAGATCAGACGGCTGCGCAGCGTATTCATGGTTTAACCTTCCTGCGGCTGGTACTTATACCCCAATCCGCGCACAGTGACGATGCGCCGCGGCTGCTCGGGGTTTTCTTCCAGCTTCTCACGCAGCCAGCGGATGTGCACGTAGACCACCTGCGGCTGGCCCTGAAACTCAGCGCCCCACACCCGGGTGAGCAGGTCATCAGTGGTGACCACTTTGCCGGCGTTGAACGCCAGTTGGTAAAGCAGGTCAAATTCGCGCGGCGCCAGATCCAGCGCGCGCTCGCCCAATGTGGCGGTGTGCTCGCTCTGATCAATGCGCAGATCGCCGGCCTGCACCGCATCCGGCGCGGGTGTGGCAGCGCCCTGGCCGGCGCGGCGCAGCACAGCTTTGATGTGCGCCAGCAGCACGTCCAGGTCGAACGGCTTGGTGATGTAATCATCCGCGCCAAGTTCAAGGCCCAAAACTTCATCCAACTCGCGCCGGCGGGCAGTCAGCAGGATCACCGGTACGCCCATCAGATCGCGGATTTGGCGCAGCGCCTCCAGCCCGTCCATCCCCGGCAGGCCGATGTCGAGCACGACCAGGTCGGGTGGATTGCTGCGCACGATGGCCAGCCCATCTTCGGCAGTACCAGCCGTGGAAACCGCATAGCCGGCGCGCTCCAGGTTGAACGCCAGGCTGCGCCGCATGAGTGCATCATCATCTACAAGCAGAATCCGTCTTGGCATGCTGTCCTCAATCTGTGGTTTACTGCCAGATTATATCCTTATAGTCGGGATATTCCGACCTGTACATCCGTGTTTCCCGAATTGCACGGGGTATTGTCAATCTTTATAATACAAATTAAGAAAAGCGTATTAACACGCTTCTGATATTTTGTTAATCAAAATTGAAGAAGGCGTGCCTACACTGAAAATCGAACGAAACTCTTTATTGGCAGCAGGGCTGGGTTAGCGTGTACGAGCCGCACGGCTCTTTTGAAAGGTACGTTAGCGATGAATTCGAATGTGAAATTGGGCAGGTTGTACGGCGTGCCGGTTGGCCTGCACTGGAGCTGGTTTCTAATTTTTATCCTGTTATCCTGGTCGCTGGCGAACGGCGTATACGCGCCGCAGTTCCCAACCCAAAGCCCCGCCCTGCACTGGGGGTTGGGCGTCACCACATCCGTGTTGTTGTTTGCTTCGGTGCTGGCGCACGAGTTTGGACACGCGCTGGTCTCGATCCGCAACGGCATCCCGGTGGAGCGCATCACCCTGTTTATCTTTGGCGGGGTTGCCCAGATTTCGCAAGAACCGCAGTCACCAGGCGTCGAGTTTCGCATCGCCATCGCCGGCCCGCTGGTGAGCCTGGCGCTCGCCATAATTTTTGGTCTCTTCTGGCTGGTGGCGAGCAGCGTTCCTGTGCTGGTCACCGGCGCGCGCTGGCTGGCTGAGATCAATCTGACACTGGTGGTGTTCAACATGATCCCTGCCTTCCCGCTCGACGGCGGGCGGGTGCTGCGTTCGGTAATGTGGGCTTGGAAGAAGGATTATCTCAAGGCCACGCGCATGGCCACCCTGGTTGGGCAGGGAATTTCGTACCTGTTTATTCTTACCGGTATCTTCTTTATCAGCCGTGGAAACTTTTCCAATGGAACCTGGCTGGCTTTTATTGGTTGGTTCCTGCATAACGCCGCGCAGGCTTCGCGCCAGTACGCGGAAAATCACCCCATCCTGGCGGACGTGCGCGCCAACCAGGTGATGGACCGCCGGATCGGTGAAATTCCCGCTGATTTGAGCGTGTGCGACCTGGTGACGACCCGCGTGATCCGCACTGGCAAGCGTTTGTTTGTCGTCTCAAACGGCTTTCGTCCGCTGGGGATGGTCACCCTGCGCGATATCGCCGCCATCCCGCGAGAGCGGTGGGAAACCACGCGCGTCAGAGACGTGATGATCCCGTGGGAGCGCATGGCGCATATCACACCCAGCACCACGCTCAACGCGGCGTTGCATTCGATCGACATGACCGATGGCAGGCTTGCGCCGGTGATGTATGAAAATCGTGTCGAAGGAATCGTCTCCAGAGATATGATCATGCGCCATCTGCGGCAGCGACATTAGACATGTATTGATTTTTGTTTCATCCGATGCGATAATACGGAATCACAAGGAGAGAGAAAATGATGTTCCCATTTTTTGGTGGTTACGGAATCTATCTGTTGTTCAGCCTTCCAGCCCTGCTGTTAGGTTTGTGGGCACAGTTTAAAGTCCAGAATTCGTTCCGCAAGTATTCGCAGGTGCGCACCTACACCGGCCTCACCGGCGCGGAGGTCGCGCGGCGCATGCTGGATAGCAATGGACTGAATAACGTTAAAGTCGAGCAGGTGGCAGGTATGCTGAGCGATCACTACGACCCGCGCGCAAAGGTGCTGCGCCTGAGCCAGGGCGTCTACGCCAGCAATAGCGTGGCCGCCGCCGGCATCGCCGCGCATGAAGCCGGGCACGCTGTGCAGGATCGCGAACGCTATGCCTTCTTGAACCTGCGCTCGCTGATGGTCCCCTCGGTGCAAATCGGCTCGTGGCTTGGCCCGATCATCTTCATGGTTGGCCTGTTCATGGCCGGGCAGACCGGTACGACCATCGCCTGGGCCGGGCTGGGGCTCTTCGCCGCCACTGCGGTGTTCGCCCTGGTGACCCTGCCGGTCGAGTTCAACGCTTCAAACCGCGCCAAGGCATGGCTGGCCACGTCGGGTGTCATCTACAACGAAGAACAGCGCGGGATCAACGCCGTGCTGGATGCCGCCGCCCTGACCTA
>CALDSL010000005.1 GCA_937920255.1 uncultured Anaerolineaceae bacterium
CGCTGCTGTCGGACCACACGTCTTCGCCGGTTCCGCTGCACCACCAGCGCAGGCCGTAACCGGCGGCGATGGCGCCCAGGCCCGTGCTTTCTTTCAGCGAGCTTTCTTTGAGCGAGGGCGACAGGAAGCGCGAGTAGTCAAAGTGACCCCACTCACCTTCGCGGTACACGCCCCAGGTCTGGTAGTAGTAGTTCATCACGCTCAGGTAGTTGGGCTTCCAGTTGTTGTGATCGCTGCCGCCGTGGCGCAGGCCCAGGTTATGCCCCAGCTCATGGATGAACGTGCCCTCGCGTTGGTCCTGCGTGCCGCCGCCAGCCCAGTCGCCCATGCTGACGATGAAGTCCGACGCGCCCTTCACAAACTGCGAGTCCTTGGTGGCGTTGCGCGACAGCCCCGAAACCGTGCCGTACTCGGGGGCCAGGTTGTGGGCAAAGATCATGTAGTGGAACAGGCCGTTGCGCTCCGGGGCAAAGTGCGCGTTCTTCAGGTTCTGGAACTCATTCCAGTTGTAATCGCCGGAAGCCGTGGCGGTACCCAGGTAGTAGTCCTCCGGCACGGCGTTGCCGCCACCCAGGTTGAACTCGGCAAGTGACCCGGGCCCCTGCCCGCTGGCGGCGCCGCCGGTATCGATGTGAATATTGATCCCGGTCGTGCCGTCGGGGTTGAGCACCGGCGCGTCGGCGAACACCTCGACGATATCGCGCAGGTGCGCCGCGTCCAGCAGATGGTCATGCTCGTTCATGTAGTCCGCTTCGATGAACAGGTCTTTGTGCAGCGGGTCGGCGCCAAAACCGGGCAGATCGACCCCGTCCACGCCGTGCAGCTCCCAACCGTCCAGCAGCTTGTCGCCGTCGGTGTCCTGGCTGCCGCTGGCATACGAAACCACTTGCGCCACCCACACGATGTCATCGTTATCGCCCTGGGTGGTAAACCAGAAGTCCGGCTCGGGCGCTTCCACCCGGTGGGTCAGGTCGATGGTGTGCGTATCCCACAGGTTGCCGTTGGGGAAGTTGCCGCCTGCGCCGTTGGGCACGCTGAGTCCATCCCACGCAGCTTCACCTAGCACTTCGGTGAAGAAGGTGCTGCCGGTTTCAGGGATGTTTTCCCCATCCGCGCCGATGAAAGTGGTGGATGCCAGACCGGTCAGGCCGGTGGCGTTGATCCCCGGTACGTTCAGGTGCAGTTGCCCGGCGTTATTCACGCCGGTGGCAGCCGCGCCATTGAAGATTTTAATCGTGGTGGTTGGCGCCAGGCTGTGGGTGTAGACAATCACCAGGGTGGCGCCCTCCAGCAGCGGCGGCACGCTGGTGGTGGTGAAGGGGTTGCGCCCGTCGGTGACTCCCGAGGCAAAGCCTGTCAGTTCATACTCGCCGTTGCCGCCCTTGACCATTTTCTTGGTCACGTCCGCGCGGTACGCCCAGGTGGGCGGGTAGTTGTAGCCGGGCACGAACCAGTCCGGGTTGCCCGCGGTTCCGATCAGCGAACCGGTGATGCTCGAACCGTTGATCTTGCCTTTGTTGTACACGAACCCGGTCAGCTTGGATGGGCCAATCACCGCCCAGTACAGGTAGGCTTTGGAAACCTTGGCGCCTTCGGGAATATCGTCGACGACGATCGTGCCGTAGCCTGTGTTACGCATGCCCACGCCATGCGCCACGTAACCGCCCTTGATCTTCTTGGAATAGGCCTGCTTAAAACCGGCCGCCGCCTGCGCCGCGACATCGCCGTCTTCCACAGAAAGTTCTGGGCAGCTTTCGGCCGTCACGCCTGGCACGCATTCAGGCCGGTCCTGGGCGGAAACGCCCGCCCGCGGGACCGCGAGCAGCGACAATATCAGGATCATCAAAGCAAACCGCAGCATCTTATTCATTTTTCGCTCTCCCTGGTGATAAAAAACCGGTGGTAACCTTACCGCAAACCGCGGCACGTAAAGTTGCCGCGGATGCACATCAATTACAAGCTTTTTCGGAAATGAACGAAATCCGGATGAAATCACCCCCCTCCGAATGGCGCGCCAAACGCAATTTGATATTAATTCGATAAAAGATATCTGTATTGTGACAACATCATACGCCGCTGATTGCCGCCTGGCAATAGCGTTGCGCAACATGAGCTTATATATTTCGCGATGGAATGGACCTGGCTTACATTTCCGCCGCCAGCATGGCCAGTTCAAACGCAGCGCGCAGACCGGCGTCGCCCTGGTCACTGTTGGCCAGCGCGGCGCAGGTGATGCGCCGGCCGCCGGCATCCGGCAAGTGCAGCGCCCCGGCCGCGTAGCCCGGCCCGCCCCCGCCGTGCCCGGCCAAAACGCCGTAGCGCGACCCCTGGTCGATCATCAGCCCCAGGCCGTAGCCCGGTTGCCGGAAGAAGGGATGCTGCACGGGCACATCCACCGCTTGCAGCATCGCTACGCGGCTGGCCGCGCTCAACAGGCCGCCGGAGAGCAGACCATCCAGCGCCCGCGCCAGGTCCAGCGCAGTGGAGATCACTACGCCGTGCGACACCCAGCCGGGATGGTAGCGCTCGCGCACATCCTCCAGGCGGTCATCCGGTGAAAGAAAGCGGCTGTAACCCGGGGTGAGCTGGCGCGCGTCATCCAGCGATTGCGGCGCGAAGGGGCTCTCCAACCCCAACGGTGTGAAGATGTGCTGGCGTAGCGCAACGCTCAGCGGCGCATCGAAGGCGCGTTCCACCAGCCGGCGCAACAGCAAATATCCAATATTCGAATAGCCCCACCCCTGCCCGGGCGGAAACGCCAGCCCGCCCGACAGCGTGGCAGCGAAAAATTCCGCGCCCGTCCACGGTCGGTTCGGATGCGCTTTGACCGCCGCGTGGTACTCTGGCAGCCCGCCGTAATCGGGGATGCCGCCGGTATGGTTCAATACCTGCCGCACGCTGACCGGTTGCGGCAATTCGATCTCCGGCAGGTAGTTCTGCAAAGGCGCGTCCAAAGTCACACGGCCGCGCTCGGCCAGCAGCAGCACCAGCGAGGCGATCAGGGTTTTGGTGGCGCTGTAGATATAAAACCGAGCGCCGGGGTCGAGCGGTTTCATTTGCGCCAGGTCCTCGAACCCGGCCGCGCCCACAAACACCGGCCGCCCGTCCACCAGCAGCGCGGCGCTGATCCCGGGCACGCCGGCGGCGGCGCGGACAGCCTCCAGGGCATCCGGAAAGCGGTTTTCATGGTTCGACATCGCGATTCTTTCTGGTTTTGAGGGTTTCACCATCCTGATGCAGAGACGCAAAATCTTGCGTCTCTACCGGGCTGGCCGATGATTGTACACGTTTTCACGCGAAGACCAACATTATCTCCGCGCGCTGACTTCATCCGGCCGCGTTGACTCCACATTATGATCGTGCAGCGCGGTTACAGTGTAGGAATACATCACGCCCGGCGCGGCGCTGGTATCCAGGTATCGCAGTTCCTGGGTCTCGGCCAGCAGCGAACGCTCGGTCAGCGGCTCGCCCTCGGCCCGCCGGTAGATTTTATAGCCAAAGATTTCATCGCTGTAACTGTGGGGCACGGTCACCTCTGGCGGCGCTTCCCAGGTGAGCAGGATGCCCTCGCCGGTTGCCTGCGCGGCCAGGTTGCGCACCGCCGGCGGGTTGATGCGCAGATTCTCTTCATAGCTGATGCCGCCCGGGCCAGTATCCGGCCGGCCGGGTTGGATTTCCGGCTGTATTTCCGTCTCGCGAGCCGGCGCCGGGCTGGCGACAGCGGTTGGCGCGGAGGCCGTGTCGACTGGCTGTGCCGGCGTGGACCCGTCCGGTACGCAGCCGGCCAGCAGAATAGCGATGAACATAAGTTTCCACCAGTATGCTTTCATTTTCAATCCTCGCCACCCGCGAACGTACCGGGCAGCGTCTACCATTATGACGCAGAATCGGGACAGGATGTTCCGCGGATGAGTTGGTTTGCCTTACCCCATAGGGCCGTGTCGTACCCTTCGACAGGCGCAGGGTACGGTTATCGCAAATCAATGAATCCCAAAAAAGCCGGTCGCGCTTTACGGGCCACGCAAAAAGATTTCACCGCGAAGAAGCTGTTGAGTCTCATAAAGTCATACCACTAGAGTCTCATTAAGTCGTGTTAGTTG
>CALDSL010000006.1 GCA_937920255.1 uncultured Anaerolineaceae bacterium
GTGTTTCGAGGGAGGGCATGGATATGCGAGACGTAGATGCCATTAGCTCGACGACCAAACCCAAACCGAAGCCCGGGATTGTGACCTGGCTCACCTCGACGGTTGGGAGAATTCTGGTGTCACTGCTTGTGCCGGTGATCACGTTCCTTGTGCTCTGGCGCGGGTTTATCTTTCTACGCGACAGCGATGCGCCCCAGGTGGTACAGGTCCTGGTGGCCATTGTTTGGGGCGTGGGCGGTGTGGCTTTGCTGTACACCGTATCCAACTGGCTGGTGGAACAACTTCCCAAGGAATGGGTAAGGCGCATCCAGCCGTTCGTGTTTGTGGGTCCGGCTCTGGCGATCCTGGCGTGGTATCTGGTGATCCCCACCTTCCGCACGCTGTTCATGAGCTTCCAGAACGACATCAGCACCCGGTTTGTAGGTCTGGATAACTTCATCTTCGCATTCTCTGACCGCATCATGCTTGAAGCCTTCCGCAACAACCTGTTGTGGATGATCTTTGGCACTGGTTTTTCGGTTGGCCTCGGCCTGCTGATTGCCGTGCTGGCTGACCGCACCAAAGCGGAATCGATCTATAAAGCCATCATCTTCATGCCTATGGCGATCTCATTTGTCGGCGCGGGCGTGATCTGGAAATTCATCTATACCTACAAGGGCGAAGGCTCGGGTATTCAGGAAATCGGTTTGCTCAACGCCATCGTCCTCGGGCTGGGCGGGCAGTCGCAGCCGTGGCTGCAGATGCCGCCGTGGAACAACTTCTTCCTGATCGTCATCATGGTGTGGCTGCAAACTGGCTACGCGATGGTGATCCTCTCATCCGCCATCAAGGGCCTGCCGGTGGAACTGCTGGAAGCTGCCCGCGTGGACGGCGCGACCGAAGTCCAATCGTTCTTCAATATCACTGTTCCATACATCAAGGGCACGCTGATTACCGTCACAACCACCATTGTCATCTTCAGCCTGAAGCTGTTTGATATTGTGCGCGTAATGACCGGCGGCAATAACGGGACGAACGTGATTGCCAACGAGTTCTACTTGCAACGCTTTACGTATAACCAGGCCGGGCGCGCGTCCGCGATTGCCATCGTACTGCTGGTGGCGGTCGTCCCCGTGATTATTTATAACCTCCGGCAGTTCCGGGAAAGTAAGGCGTTCTAATGGCTACGAAATCACGCAGTTACAAGTCTCAGAAAACGCTTTCCAGCCTGCTGGTCAATGGCATACTGATCTTTATCTCCCTGTTGTGGTTCGTCCCCACGCTGGGCGTACTGGTAACTTCGTTCCGCAACAGCGAAGACATCTTCCGCAGCGGGTGGTGGACCATCTTCCCGCATAAAGCCTACATTGAAAGCGGTGAGATCAAGGTGGAAGAAGGCGTAGATGTCAACGCTCCGATGATGATCGAAGGCGCGGGACCGTACACGTTTGAAGAACTGCGCGCCGGCGTGACGCTGCCCGACGGGCGCAAGCTGACCTGGTACGGCAACAAGCGCACGCGGCTGATCAAGGTCGCTGAGCAAAAGTGGCAGGGCTTTGACCTGAACCTGACCATGGATAACTACACCAATACCATGTCGGGCAAGGAGATTCGCTTCCGCGATGCTTCGGGGAATGAAATCGTGCGCATGGGCAACAACCTGGGCGGCGCGTTCCTTAACTCGATCGCCGTGGCGGTGCCGGCCACCATCATCCCGATCCTGATCGCGGCTTTCGCGGCCTATGGCTTTGCCTGGCTGAACTTCCCCGGGCGCAAGTTCTTCTTCACCATCGTGGTGGCGCTGATTGTGGTGCCGCTGCAGATCGCGCTGGTGCCGATCCTGCAGGACTACACCAAGCTGAACCTGAACGGCACGTACCTGGCCATGTGGCTGGCGCACACCGGGTTTGGGCTTCCGCTGGCGGTGTACCTGTTGTTCAACTACATCAGCCAGATCCCGCGCGATATTCTGGAATCGGCGTTCATCGACGGCGCCTCCAACTTCACCATCTTCACCCAGCTCATTCTGCCGCTCTCGGTGCCGGCGCTGGCGTCCTTCGCCATCTTCCAGTTCCTGTGGGTGTGGAATGACTACCTGGTCGCGCTGACCTTCCTGGGCGACAAGACGCGCGTGATCACCAGCGCGCTGGCGGCCATCGTCGGCGAGAAAGGGCAGGACTGGCACCTGCTGACCTCCGGCGCATTCCTGAGCATGATCCTGCCACTGGCCGTGTTCTTCGCGCTGCAGCGTTACTTTGTGCGCGGCATGATGGCCGGCTCGGTGAAGGGGTAAACGAAGATCACCCCGCGAAAATTTGGTCGTGTAAGAGATCATCTTTTCGAGCGACACGCATGTAGGGGTGAAGCATTCGGACAGAACAGTGCGTATCAAGAACGGTTCGTCTCCGAATGCTTCACCCAATGCTGTCGATCAGACCCACGCTGCTGGTGGCAGAGGCCTGGGTGAAGCATCCGGAGATATGCGATACCTCACCTGCACCGGCCTGACCGAATGCTTCACCCCTACACCGGGATTGTTTATTGCCACAGCCTTCCTGGAAGACACCTGGGCGGTGTGCGGGGGTAGTTCGTGTTGCCTATTTCTTCTTTCTTGAGGCAAGAAACCCATGCCAAATCCAACGGATAGTGACGCCGCCCTGCTGGCGGAACGTTCGCTGCGGCGCTTAATGCCGCGGCTGGAAGCCAACAACCGCGAGTGGGCCGCCGCTTGCCCTCAAGAATGGGCTGCCTTCCGCCAGCGGCTGGAAGACAACTTCCCCAACCTGTTCGGGCTGCTGCTGCGCATCTACGGCGACCAGTACGATTTCTTCTATCACCTGGAAGTGCTGCTGGAAAGCATGGCGCGCTCGTGGCGCGAGCGCCCGGCGCAGTTGAGGGCGCTGGACGCGGCGCGCGAGGCCGAACCGGACTGGTTCCAGCGCAATACGATGATTGGGGCGGTGGCGTATGTCGACCTGTTCGCGGGCGACCTGCAGGGCATTCGCGCGCGCATCCCGTACCTGCAGGAGTTGGGCGTCACCTACCTGCACCTGATGCCGCTGTTTCGCAGCCCGCAAGGCGAGAACGACGGCGGCTATGCCATCAGCAGCTACCGCGAGGTGGACCCGCGCCTGGGCACGATGGTCGAGTTGAGCGAGCTGGCCGCCGAGCTGCGCGCCAACGGCATCAGCCTGGTGGTCGATTTTGTGTTCAACCACACCTCCGACGAGCACGAGTGGGCGCTGCGCGCCCGCGCTGGCGACCCCGAAACCCAGGGCTATTATTTGATGTTCCCCGACCGTACCATGCCCGACGCCTACGAGGCCACCCTGCGCGAGATCTTCCCCGACGAGCACCCCGGCGCGTTTACCTACCAGCCCGACTTTGGTCGCTGGGTGTGGACCACCTTCCACAGCTACCAGTGGGATTTGAACTACCACAACCCGGAAGTGTTCATCCGCATGACCGAGGAACTGTTGTTCCTGGCCAACATGGGCGTGGAAGTGCTGCGGCTGGACGCGGTGGCCTTCATCTGGAAGCAGATGGGCACCGGCTGTGAGAACCTGCCCGAAGCGCACCTGCTGATCCGCGCCTTCCGCGCGGCGGCGCGCATCGCCGCCCCGGCGCTGCTGTTCAAGTCCGAGGCCATCGTCCACCCGGATGAGGTGGCGCGCTACATTCGCCGCGACGAGTGCGAGCTTTCGTACAACCCGCTGTTGATGGCGCTGCTGTGGGAGGCGCTGGCCACGCGCGACACGCGTCTGATGAACGCTTCGCTGCGCGAGCGGCTGCGCATCCCCGAGGGCACGGCGTGGGTCAACTACGTGCGCTGCCACGACGATATCGGCTGGACTTTCTCGGACGAAGACGCGGCGCGGGTGGGCATCAACGGCTACACCCACCGCCAGTTCCTCAACAGTTATTACACCGGGCGCTTCCCCGGCAGTTTCGCGCGCGGCCTGCCGTTCCAGGAGAATCCCAAAACCGGCGACTGCCGCATCTCCGGCACGGCGGCTTCGCTGGCCGGGCTGGAGAAGGCGCTGCACGAGGAGACCGAGCGCGAGGTGGACCTGGCGGTGCGACGGCTGCTGCTGATCCACGGCCTGACGTTTACCACCGGTGGCATCCCGCTCCTGTACCTGGGCGACGAGATTGGCACGCTCAACGATTACGACTACCGCAAAGACCCGTCCAAGGCGCGCGACAGCCGTTGGGTGCACCGCCCGTTTGCCAGCGAAGAACGCATGGCGCGCCGGAAGGACCCGGCCACGGTGGAAGGTCGCATTTTCACCGGGATGCAGCGGCTGGCCGCGCTGCGCAAATCGACGCCGGCGCTGAGCGGGCAGGAATTCCAGTGGATCGACACCGGCGACGGGCGCGTGTTCGGGTTTGTGCGCGGCTCGGGCGAAGAGCGGCTGATCGTGCTGGCCAATTTCAGCGAGCAGGAATGCCGCCTGCCGGGAAATCTGCTGCGGCTGTACGGG
>CALDSL010000007.1 GCA_937920255.1 uncultured Anaerolineaceae bacterium
TTTTCCTGAATGGGGGATAAGAACGAAAGGGTTGTGCTCAATCTATGTCATCCCATCTAAACAGCCTGGTTGCATTCTGGCGGGTGATGTGTGCAACGCGCTCCAGCCGCTGTTGTTGAAGATCAGCAATTTTATCAGTAATTCGTACCACGTGGGCGGGTTCATTCCTTCGCCCGCGGAACGGGTCAGGTGTAAGATACGGCGAGTCGGTTTCGGTCAGCATGGCGCTGAGCGGAAGCTGGGCGGCCAGATCCTGCCTGGCGCGCGCGTTTTTGAACGTCACCGGCCCGCTGATCCCGATGAGGAAATGCTCCCGCATCGCATCTCGCGCCTGGTCGATATCGCCCTCGAACGAGTGCAGCACCCCCGGGCGCTGCGCCAGTTCGGAGCCGCGCGCTTCCAAGTCCTGCCTCCACTCAGAGAGTAGCGGCCATAAACCGTCCCACGCTTCGCGGTTATGGATCACCACCGGCAGATTCAGCGCTGCGGCCAGTTCCAATTGCGCGCGCAGCACCTCCACCTGCAAATCGTGCGACGTTTCTTCCCAGTAATAATCCATGCCAATCTCACCCACCGCGCGCACCTTGGGGTGGGCTGCCATGTCGCGCAGCTCGTCGATCCACGACGGGTTCCAGTCGGCGCAGTTGTTGGGGTGCACGCCGACCGCCGCGAAGATGCGCGGGTCGCTTTCGCTGATCGCCATGGCCTGCAAGCTGGTGTTCAGGTCAATCCCCGGCAGGAGGATGCGCGTCAACCCGGCTTCCCACGCGCGCTGCAATACTGCATCAAGATCATCTTGATAGTATTCCAGGTACAGGTGGCAGTGGGTGTCGGTAAACACGCGTTCCTATTCCAAACCGGCTATTCGCAGCCCGTCATGTAAAATTTGCTGGACGCGATCACCGTGCATCGTTTCCGTGTAGACGCGCAAAATCGGCTCGGTGCCCGAGAAGCGGATCAGCAGCCAGCCGCCATCTTCCAGCGAGTACTTAAACCCGTCGGATGTATCCAATCCTGTGACTTTCAGACCGCCGATGGTCTGTGGATTGCTGTTGCGGATGAGCGTCTCGCGCGCTGCCCGGTCGCCGCTGAAGATGCTGTCGATACGGTCGTAATAATGCGGGCCAATCTTTTCAAACAGCAAATCCAGCAGTTGGGATGGCTTTTTGTTCAGCCGCACCATCATATCCAGGAAGTACAGGCCGGCCAGGATGCCGTCGCGCTCGGGCACGTTGCCGCGGAAGGCATAGCCGCCCGATTCCTCGCCGCCCACCATCGCGCCGGTTTCGATCATCTTCGGAGCGATGTATTTGAAGCCGACGCCCGTCTGGTAAACGGGAACATCATAGATCTTCCCCAACTTTTCGAGCATCCCGGTGGTGGAGATGGATTTGACAATCCCTCCGCGCGCGCCGCGCACTTCCAGCAGGTAATATGCGATCAGCGCATAGGCCTGCAACTGGTTGATAAAGACGCCGGCTTCTGTCCCGATACCCAGGCGGTCGGCGTCGCCGTCGGTGACGATGAGCACGTCCGCCCCGGCATCCACGGTAGCCTTCAGGCCGGCGTCAATGTTGGGCGGGATCGGCTCAGGGCGCGTCATTTCCGGGAAGATGGGGTTCCGGGTGTTGTGGATCTCCAGCACGCGCGTACTCCCGCCTTCCAGCAGCCGCGTGAACCAGCCCGCGCCGTTGCCCCACATCGGGTCAACCATCACGGTCAAGCCGGCATCGCGGATTGGCTGCAGGTCGATCAGGCCGTCATTTTCCAGGTGACTGATGTAGGCTGGCGCGGCGTCAAACAGCACGATGCGGCCGTCTTTAATAGCGTCCGCGGCGTTGACGCGCAGCACATCCGCCGCCCTGTCGGGGATCAACCGTTCAATGTCCTTCAAACCCTGGGGGTCGATTGCGCCGCCGTTCTCGTCGCGCACTTTGAAACCGTTATCTGCCGGCGGATTGTGCGAGGCGGTGATATTGACCGCCCCCGCCGCGCCGAGATTGACCACCGAGTAGGAAATCACAGGCGTGGGCGTGGCGCCGCTGGTCAAATAGACGCGGAAGCCGTTGGCTGCCAGCACTTCGGCGGCGGCGCGGGCAAAGTTTTCAGAGTGAAACCGCTTGTCATGCCCAATAACGATCCATTCGCCGGTCTTACCGGTCTGGTTCATGTATGCAGCAAAGCCTTGCGCGCAGCGGCGGACGTTGTCAAACGTGTAGTCCTCGGCAATTTTTCCCCGCCAGCCATCCGTGCCGAAGTGGATCTGAAAAGACATACAACCTCCAACCTGTGAGATGTAGAACAATCAGAGGTTATTATATCAGAGCGGTA
>CALDSL010000008.1 GCA_937920255.1 uncultured Anaerolineaceae bacterium
AACTGGTTGCCGCAGTATTCGCACGTGGCGGTGCGGGTATCGGTCGACAGGTTGGTTTTGCCGCCGCAGGTGGGGCAGGTGAGGACGGTGTACAGGCTCATGGCGGTTCAGTTCTTCGGTGGGGGCAGGTAGGTTTTGTATTGTCGCCAGCCGGCGTCGATGATGGTGGTGGATTCGATGCGGTATTCGGGGTGCAGCTTTTGCAGCTCCAGCACGGCCTGGGTGGTTTCGGCCTCGGGCGCATGGTAGAAGTAGTATTCCCACGCGCCGGGGGTGTTGATGCGCAGCACAAACACCGTCCAGCCCAGGCCGTGGGTTTCAAAGACGCGCAGCAGGTCTTTTTCCACGCCTTCCAGCGCCTGGGTTTCATCTTCATCCCACAGGTTGTCGATGGGGGGCAGGTTGGTGTACACCGCCACCCACGTCAGGCGCGGCAGTTCTTCCAGCGGGGCCTTGCGCGCGAAACGGTTATCGACCAGTACGAGGGCCGGAGCGCCGTCGATGGTGGTGGGGTAATGTTTCCAGGCCATAGGTATGCAATCGATCCTTTCCGGTGCAATCGATTATAGCATACGGCCGCCGGCCCGGCACGCGCGCCGCGCGCGGCCTGCAAATCTGTTAATCCAGGAAGAGGATATCCAGCAGATTGCCGAGGTCGTCTTTACTCTGCAGGGTGGTCAGGTTATAGACCTCGGTGTAGCCGCAGTTGCGGCAGGAGACAAAGACGTAGCGGTAAGGCTGGATCTCCAGCAGGCGCGACAATCCGGTGCCGGACATGGCGAGTTTTTGTACGTTCGCGCCGCGCGCTCGGCATTTGCTACACACGAAAGCCTGGGAAAGTTGTTCTTCGACACTGGCCATGAGAACGCTCCTTGTTGGTTGGTTTCTGTTTAATAGACGAGGGATGGGGGGCGGTTTTTAGGAGGGGGGGCAGACCTATCCCCCCGGCCTTGACGCAATCACATACCCGCGCCGGCTGGGGTGCTCGACGCCGGGGTAGGGGGCGCGCTCGTGGTATTCTTCGAGGGTGAAGCCGGCGGCGCGCAGGCTGTCGTTGATCTGCTGGCCGGTAAAGAAGTGAAAGTCGAGGTTGACCGGCAGATCCCACCAGTCGGTGAGATGCAGCGGCTGGCTGCCGATGTGGAAGCTGACCAGCAGCGGGGCGCCGGGGCGCAGCACGCGCAGAAATTCGTGGAACAGCGTGGTGAGCTGCCCGGCCGGGGTGTGGATGACGGAATACATGGCGGCGATTCCGGCCAGCGCCCCAGCGGCGGCAGGCAGGTGGTTCATGTCAGCGCACGCCAGCGACAGGGCGGGGAACAACTGGCGGGCTTCGAGCAGCATGTTGGGCGAGAGGTCCAGCCCGGCGGCGCACGCGCCGTGCTGGAGGAGGTAGGCGGCCACGTGCGCCGGGCCGCAGCCCAGTTCCCACACGGGGCCATCGGCGCCGGCGCGGCGGGCAAAGCGCGCCAGGATGGCGCGGTCGAAGGGTTTGCCGTCCAGTTCACCGGCGATGCGGCGGCGGTACTCGCCCGCCACGGTGTCATAACTTGCGCGCAGGTTGTTGGTCATGGGTGATCCTCCGCGGTTAATGATGGCACGATTACCCCGCGCGCACCCGTTCCAGAATCTGCTGCATGGTGGCCAGGTGGTAGGCGGCATGGGGGGCCATGGCCAGCGTGCCGGTGATGGAGTCTTCGTCCAGGTCGACCGGGCTGCCTTCGCTCTGGAACAGGACGGTGAGTGAATCGCGCAGATCTTCATATTCTTTGGTGAGGCCGGCGCGCAGGCTGTCCCACGCCTGGGGGCTGGTTTCCAGCGGGTTCCAGCTTTCAGACCAATTGGCCTGGTAAGGCTCGCCGCGCAGGGTGCGGTTGACCAGCGCCAGGCTCCAGTGCAGGTGGCCGGCATGCGAGGCGATGGTGGTTCCGGGGTCGCCGCTGCCGTGCGCCGCGTGGTAAGCCTCTTCAGCGCTGACGCCGCGCAGCAGGGCCAGGATGCCCGATTCGGGGCCGTTATCGATAAACCAGGTGGGCGTGCCGGCCGGGACGCCTTCATAGGCTTCGCGCAGCAGCCCGGCCGCGATTTGCACCACCTGCGATACAGGGAGATTCTTCATGCTTGCACCTCTTCTGAAGCGGATGGTTGAAGATGATTATACAGAATTTGGCAAATGTAGGTGCGGTCGCTTTTCAGACCGCACCGTTTTGATGGCCGGAGCGAGCGGTGCGGTTTGAAGAACAACCGCACCGCTACAATTTAAGAGAGGAGATTTTCCACCCCCTGCGGTGGAAAATCTCCCCAATGCCAGGCCGACCGATCTCAGGGAAGGCTCTGCAGGTAAGCGTAGATTGCGTCCAGTTCCACGTCGTCCAGGCGGCCGGCGGCTTTCCAGGGCATTTCTTCGCTCAGGGGCTGGCCGTCGGGGCGGATGCCGGTGCGCAGCGTCTGCTTGAACTGCTCGCTGGTCCAGTGGCGCGCGGCCATCAGGCTCGGGCCGACCGGAGCCAGCCCGCCGGCGCCGCCGGTGTACTGCTCGCCGTGGCAGAGGCGGCAGTCTTGATACGAGAGAATGTAGGCGCCGTATTCGGCCGTGGCGGCTTTGGGCGGGGCCACGATTGGGCCTTCCACAGGCGGGTTGCCGGGGATCATGCCGGCGCCGGTCATCACCATGGCCAGGTAGTTGAGCCGGTCGGCGGGGTACTGGTTTTCCTTCTCCACCGGAGTCTGGCTGCGCAGGAAGGCGATCAGCGATTCGAGGTCTTCATCGCTCATGTAGCGCACATTGACCGAGTTCATGATGGCCAGGGTATGGCCGTCGCGCGAGACGCCGGCGCGGAAGACGCGCAGCAGTTCGCCGTCGGTGTAGTCTTTCAGCACGCCGCCGGGGGTGATGTTGGCGCTCACCATCGAGCCGAGCGGGATGGGAATGTCTTTGGCGAAATCGATGCCGCCGGTCATGGGCATTTCGCCGGTGGTGGAGTGGCATTCCACGCAGAAAGAGTTGGCCAGGTACTCGCCGCGCTGAACCCGCTCGGGCGAGGAGACCACGCTCATCTCGGGGGCGGGGGAGGCATTGGGCAGGTAGATCCGCTTGATGCCGATGGCGCCGGTGGCGGCCAGCGCCAGGGCGATCAGCGCGAACAGCCCGCCAAACAGCGCGCCGGCAATTTTGACCCCCAGCCGCGGCGAGCGCAGGGCGCGCATGACCAGCCAGCCGAAGAAGAC
>CALDSL010000009.1 GCA_937920255.1 uncultured Anaerolineaceae bacterium
CTTCTGCGCCCAGGTCATGATCTCGCACAGTTCGTCGGCCGAAAGCTCGGCTTTGGCGCGGCGGGCGAAGACCTCGCGCTCGAACAGGAAGCGCGAGTAGATATCCACGATTACCTACGAATCGCCGATCAGACCGGTTTCCAAAATCCCCAGGGCTTCTTCGTCACTGGCGGCGCGCTGCAGGATGGCGTTCTGCACGATGGTCTCGTTCATGATCGAGGCGGTTTCGGCAAGGGTCATCGGCGTGCGGCTCTGCAGCATGGTTTTCCCGGCGGCGTAGATGCAGGCGTTGTGGAAGGCATGCCCCAGTTCGTGCGCCACGGTTGAAACCTGGTCCAGCGATCCGTCAAAGTTGGTCAGCACGCGCGACTGCTTGATGGCCGGCACGCCCATGCAGAACGCGCCGCCGCGCTTGCCGGGCCGCGATTCGGCGTCGATCCAGCGGCTGTCAAAGGCGCGCTGTACCAGGCTGGCCAGGTCGGGTGAGAAGCCGGTGAAGTTTTCCAGCAGAAAGTCCCGCGTTTCCGGCCAACCGTACACGCGTTCGGCATTGCCGGCCGGGGCGAACAGATCCCACCAGGCCAGGCGCTCTTTGCCGATCAGCCGGGCTTTGGCGCGGAAATAGCGCACGAACATGGGCAGCGAGTCGGCCATCGCGCCCAGCATGGCGTCCAGCGTGGCGCGGTCGATGCGCGCCAGCTCCAGCGCCGCGTCGAGCGGATCAGGTCGGCCGCGGCGTTTGGCCAGGGTGAGAGTCTCGCCCTTGATGCCGTTCATGGCGGCGGCCAGCGGTTCGCGCACCGACACCCACGCGGCGGTTTCGGCCTCGAAGGCGCGGCGGCGCACATCTTCGTCGGGGTGGGAGCGGAGGTTGATGAGCGCCGGCATCGACAGGCGCTGCTGATTGCCGTCCAACTCGAAGTCGACGGTCAATTGCGAGGTGACCGTGCCCTGCAGCTTGTTCCAGGCGCGCCCGCCGCTCAGGCTAAGTTCGGCGGCCAGGGCTTCCTCGGCCGGCGACATCTGGTATTGGCTGCGCTCGGCGGCCTCGCGCAAGGCAAAGGCATGGGCCTGCGCAGCCGGGTTGAGCGGCAGAATTTCATCCAGGCGGCCGGCGATGCGGCCGAACCAGGCGCGGAAGCGGGTCTGCAGGTCGTCCATGCGCGCGCCCAGTACCTGGTACTGTGACTCGATCTTGCGCGCCTGGGTGTTGAACGAATCAACGGCGGTGAAACCGGTAAGATAGGCACGCAGCGTGCCGCCCAGCTCGGCGACGGCGTTGAAACGCTCCACCAGACCGCCGGCCACGGCGGCCAGATCGGCGGGGGCGGCATCCGGGCCGGCGGCCTGTGCAGTTTCGCCCAGGTAGGTTTCCATTTCACTTACCAGCCCGGTCAAACGTTCAAATGCGGCCTGGAATTCGGGCGAGTCCAGGGCAGGATACACTGGGGTCATGTCCCAGTGCGGAAGTGCGGTGGTTTTCTGATCCATGCGGTTGCAGCTCCTGAGGTGATTTTCTAGAATTCTAAAGCAGATTGGCCGGCAAGGCAAATGCAGGAGGAAAAGCATCACGAATGCCACGAATGATAACGAATAACACGAAGGTTATGACAGCCTGGTGCGGATGAAATACTTGCCGGGTTCGGGGATGTAACCCAGCTTGCGGTTGACGGCTAGCATGGGGCCGTTGAGCGAGTCGTTGTCGGTGCGCATGCGCTGCATGCCGTGCGCCAGCGCATAGCGGATGGCCACCAGCTTGAGCGCCAGGGCCAGCTTGCGGCCACGGTAGGGGCGCATCACGCCGGTAAACAGGTTGTAGGCCAATTTTTGATCACCCAAAAGCTGCACCGCGGCGATGCCGGCCCAGGTTTCGCCGTCGAGAACGCCAAACTGCCCATCGGGACGGTACCAATGCGAGCCGCATACCAGCTCCTGGAACTGATCAAAGGTGAACCAGTCGCCGACGTAGCCGGGGATATCCAGCACGGCGTCGTGGTTGACCTGATACAGCCCGCGCCGCGCTTCGGTGGTGTCGCCCAGATCGGCGAGCGAGACGAAGCGGAAGCCTTCGGCCTCCAGCCTGGGGATCAGGCCGGCGTAGGGGGATTCATCAAACGCAGTCAGGTCGAGTTCTGATTCGAAGATGTGGCGGTCAATGTCGTAGCCATAGCGCCGCGCAAAGCGCATCGACAGCTCGTCTTCATCTTTCACTTCACTTTTCAATGAAACCGCGCCCTGCTCGTGCAGAAAGTCGAGTGTATCGGCGTATAAGCGCGTGCCGGTGCCACGCCCGCGCCAAGCGGGGTCTACTAAAACCAGGACGTAATATTCACCGGCAGGAAACCAGGTTTCGTGCGCGGCAACGCCGTATCCAATCACATCATCGTTAGCATCGACGGCCATCGTGCGGCGTACGATGCGACCCTCGGGCATAAATTTGTAATTCTTTTCCACCTGCTCCAGCGTGGTTGGTACGCTATCGAAGCAGTTGATGAGGCTGACGATGGCGGGAAAATCGGTCTCAGGACGGACGGGGCGAAGATGCACCTGGGATTCAAGAGGGTTGGTCATTGGAATTCCTTGTTTGTGCGTTCGATTTGCTGGAAGCGCCGTACCCTTCGACAAGCTCAGGGTACTTGTTTTCGTTTTCCGTTGCCTACATAGCACGGCCGGCTTACAGAGATGATTGGGTTGGCTGCGCGTCGGGCTGGGGCTCAGGCTGCGCGGGGGCGGCCTGGCTTGTCAGCCGGGCGTGGTTGGCGCGGGTGATCGGGTACCAGATGAGCAGCGGCAGCGCCAGCGCAAAGGCGATCACCGGAACGATGGCGAAGAAAAAGCGGATGCCAAACAGCGCCTGCGTCGTCTGGACCGCATCGGGAACATAGCCGTAGAGCTTGAGCGCCCACCCGCTGGCAGCAATACCCAGAGCGCCGGTCAGCTTGCCAAGGAAGGCGTTGACGCCAAAGTAGATGCCCTCGTGGCGCTCGCCGGTCGCGGCCTGGTCAACTTCGATCACGTCGGGGATCATGCTCCACGGGAAGACGTACTGGGCCGAGAAACCCAGCCCGGCTACAAAGGCGATGGCATAGATCCACGGCGTAGGGCCTTGCGGCAGCAGGAACGCGCCGATGATGGCCAGGCTGGCAATGGCCAGCCCCAGCGCGTAGGCTGGGCCTTTGTTCATCCAGCGCGAAGCGTAGCGCCACGGTACGAGGAAGATGGCGATGGTGCCGAGCATCACCAGCATCACCAGCGAGATCTCATTGGTCATCTGCAACTGGTAGGTCAGGAAGTACGGCAGCAGGCTGGTGAGCAGGGTGAAGCTGATGCTGATGATAGTGGACATGATCATGTACTGGACGAAGGGGCGGTTTTTGAACACCTGCCGCACCTGCGGCCAAACCGGCATTTTCGCCGGCTGCAGGTCCGGCCTGGCGCGCTCCTTGATACCCAGGGTGGTGACCAGCAGGGTGACGACCGCCACCACGCCGAACACCGCGCCCATGCCGCTGTAGGCCGCGTTCTTGCTCCAGCCGATGCCCATAAAGATGCCGGCGACCGCGGTGGTGGCTGCCGCGCCGAGAATATAGCCCAGCACGGTGAAGATCATGCGGATGGAGATGAGCGAGGTGCGCTCGTCGTAGTCGTAGGTCAGTTCGGCTGAGAGGGCATAGTAAGGCACGCTGACCAGCGTCTGCGCGGTGTCGACCAGCAGGAAGGTGCCCAGCACAGCCAGGAAGGCGGTAGCGCCAGTGAGACCGGCCGGGATGGAAAACAGCAGCCAGATGGCCAACCCAAACGGAACAGCGCCGAGCAGCATGTAGGGCTTGCGCCGGCCCCAGCGGCTTTTGGTGCGGTCGGAGAGATAACCGATGAGCGGGTCGTTGAGCGCGTCCCAGGTGAGCTTGCCCACCAGCAGGGCCGTACCGGCGATGGCCGGGTCGATGCCGGCCATGTCGGTGTAGTAGAATAACAGAAAGAACTGGATCGACGCTGTGAGCAGGGAAATGCCCAGCTCGGCGATGCCGTACAGGAGTTTGGTTTTGGCGCTCAGTTTTTCGGTCATAGTCCTGTCCTTTGGTTGATGTGTCGTCGCGCGGCGCGCAGGAAGGTGTCGCCGCGCACAACGTGGACGTGGGGGTCGTCCAGCCCGGCGGCGAAGTTGGCCACGTCGGCCAGGGTGGTGCGGTAAGCAAACAGGTGTACCGCAATAAAGCGCGGGCGCGGGCCGGGCGCATCGATCAGGCGGCGCACGCCGGCCAGCACGTCTTCAGCCGAGTCGGCGATGTGAGCCACGCCCGGCCACTGGTTGGCGATGAACATGGCCGGCCCCACCGGCTGCTGCGGCGCGCGGGCGAGCACAGCGTAGCCGGCCAGATAGCCGGTGATTCCATCCGAATGCGCGGCGAGCTGGCGCATCACCCGGCGGGGCGGGTCGGCGACGTAGAAGGTGATCACGTCGATGCCGGCCTGGCGGCAGACCTTGCCGGTCTCGCGCAGGTAGGCGGGCAGATGCGGCGCGAGGGGCGGGATGTTATAGCCCGCGCCGGAAGGGCCGGCGACCAGGCAGTCGTCGGGCGTGGCGCCGCATCGGTACTTCTCGAACAGCGCAGGGGCCAGTTCGACCAGCAGCGGCTGCGTTTCCCAGTTGAAGGGCACGCTGCCGCGCAGCGGGTTGTACCAGTTGCCCAACTGACCGGTGTGCATCATCATCAACTGGTCGCCGTCGGAGAGGGTGAAGGTAACGTAGACGCCCTGCGGGTCCAGCTCGGGTTCGGGAGCGGGCTGGGTGGCGGGGATGTTACCCAGCGGTTGGACCTGGCTGTGAAATGAGAAATTGGCGGCCAGGTGGGCGGGAACCAGCCGCAGACCGTTGGCCGAGAGGTGCAGCATAAAGGCCAGCTCGTCGTCGCGGCGGGTGTGCCAGCCGAAAATGGTCGGGTACGGCGCGGCCCGCACGGCACGTTGGATTTTGGTGGCCAGCCGCACTTCGGGCGAGCGGCGGCTCATGCTGGATAGCGCGGCGCGGCGCAGGAGGCCATCGAGCCGCAGCGCGAAGAGCGCCTCGCGCAGCCAGGCCGGCCCAAAGGCCAGCAGCAGCAGGGCTTTATCGCCCCAGCCGCCGGATTTGGCGCTCAGGCTGTATGCGAAGACCTTGCGCTGGACGAGGTAATCGGCGAATTCCGGGCGGCCCCAGCCGGGTTCGACGCAGGCGACGGCGCCCGGCTGGCAGGCGGCGAAGAGGTGGTCAAAGGCCCACTGGTACAGCTCCACCCGATCACGCCAGCGGCCGCGCAGATCGTGGCGTACGGGCAGGCCAAGCTCGGCCGCCCAGGCCAGCATCCCGGCCTCGACGGGCAGCAGGTCTTCCTGCGCGGAGAACATGAGGGCGACGTTGGCGGTATCCGGCAGCGACGCATCCCAAACCACGCAGCCGTTGAGACGCGCGCGGTGCAGGGCGATCCGTTCTTCGAGGCTGCCGGCCGGTTCCAGCACAAAGCCGTGCGCCTGCTGGTAGTAACTCAGGTTGTTGTGGTCCTGGTTGCCGAGCAGCGCGCGGTACTTGCCGTACCAGATTTCGTCGTCCAGGAAGACCTCGTTGGTGCGGCGAGCGTCGGGGTCGTCGTAGATGCCGTAATCCAGGTAGAGGGTGGGGTGCTGGCGGTTGAGCAGCCCTTGCAGCGCCGCGGCGCACAGGCGGTGGGGGTATGGGAGGGCGGAGACGTCGAGGACGGTGACGGTATGCGGTTCGGGGGGGAGCATGATTCAATTATAAACGCGAACGCGGCTATTCGTTTCGATTCGTTTTTGATCGACGCTAGAGGGGAACTTCGTTTTGTTGGTTTTTTAATCGAGAACGAACCGGGCGATGTAAATATCACCAGATACTCAGAGAAAGTTTGGGCTCATATGATAGAGCTATTTCTTATTCCCGTATGCGCTCATAATTATTCTATCGAACTCACGATCATCAACTAACATGATAGGCGTTCCCTTCGCCCACCGCCGCGCAGCAACCGAAAAACCATGCGGCGCGACTAGAAAACCTCGAACCGCGCGTTCTTTCACCATTACCCCAGATAAATCGCGCACCTCAGGCTCCCCCACAGGTCTGTTCCATTGCTTGCACTGAACCACCTCAATCTGGCCCTTTGGGTTGACCATATGTACATCGATTCCATGGTCCGCTGCCTGACCGGTGTGCGTGACGCGATAGCCCATTTTCTTGAAGACTTGCGCGGTGAACTTTTCCAATTCAGCAGGCGTTAAGTGCCGGGATGAAGTGTGTTGTCCTGTGACCTGATTCTTGCGGTTGTGGTTCCATGCAGCCATGGCCTGTTTCCAGGCCAGTTCCCTTTGGTATTTCCGGTAACGAGTCCATAGAATGACAAGCGCGGTTCCGGAAAGAAAAATCACGGCAAGGGTTATTGAGAAACCAAGTCGATATTGAGGAGTAAGGCTGTTCCAAAATGCGGCTAGCGAAGATGATCCCAAAAAAAATAGAAATACTGCAAGCTGAAGGAAAGCTCCAAGCAAGGAGTTTTTGCGACGACGGGCCATGATGTTCTCCTGTGGTGGTTTTTTATCAATATGAAGAGGTATGTATTATAGCATTTGAAAAAGTTTTGTAGAGTGGGGTCGTTCGGGTCTTTGAAAGACTCCACACCTTTCGCGGTGATCGTAGAGACGCAAGACCTGTTGTGTACTATAAACTCGAGCCTTAACATGATTGAAAAATCGTACCCCCTTCGCGTTTCATCTCTATTCGAAGTCGATCGGTCTGCGTAGGGGCGGACCTCTACGTGTCCGCCCGCCAGAAGCACGATCGTAAACAGCACGTGTAGGCACAGAATCCTGTTTTCCGATCAAACTTTGTGCCTATGACAGTTTCTTTTGGCCAGCGCCGCGGCGGGCGGACACGTAGGTCCGCCCCTACGAAGACCGATCGACTTCTAACAGAGATGAAGCGTAAAATGGGGGGCGATTTTTCAATCATGTTAAGGTACGACTTTCCAGTACACAGCAGATCTTGCGTCTCAACGTTAACCAATCATTTTTCATGGTCCGCGCAGCGCGGCTGGCGTTGCGGATGGGTAACAAAAACAAGGATGGGTGTTTGAGGTTAAATGTTTCTCCCGTTCCCGCAGTTTTGCGGGAACGGGAGAATTGGTAAGAATGCGATGGAAAGGGGGTCAGAACAGCAAATACCTACATGCCAAACATCGAAGATAGCTCGTTGATGGCGGCTTGTTCCTGCTCATCGATGACCGACTTGGCGCCGATGCCGAGGAAGCCGCCCGTCCGGGTTTCGGCCACTTCGCGGGCGGCATCCAGCAGCCAGCGTTTGTAGCCATCTCCGCCGGGCAGACCTTCCGCGATGGCGACCGCGCTGGCCACGTGCTGCTTCAATTCCTGCCGAATGCCGCTGGGCTCGCGCGACTGGTACTCGATACGGTTTTCGCGTGCCTCCCCCAGGGTCATGGCCTTCATGGCAGCCAGCACTTCATCCACCAGGCTGCCGTACCCGCTGCCACCGGACTGCTGCGACAACTCCGCGAAAAACTTGCTGGCGCTGAGCACCTCGCGAAATACTTCCAATCCCCCACCGCTGGCGGTGGATATGAACGTAGATGCCGCGGCAGGCGCATTGATCAAAGCCGCCCATTTCTCTTCACCAACCTGATCTTTCACACTCATTTTTCTCTCCCTGTCTACCGAAATAATCTACCGGCATTGGGCGTTATGATGGTTTCAATCGCTCCCCAAGCACAAGCGTTAGTATAGCAGGAAACCCAGCCCGGAAGTGACCCGGCGGACTTCGAAACGGCAATCCGGTATACAATCATAGGTGACGAACCCCAAGGAGGCAAAAACATGGCAACGATTGTATCTCGCGAGCATGTATTCTACGCATTCTCGCCCGACCTGAAACCGGCCGCGCGCGTGCGGCAGGGCGAAGAAGTGGTGCTGGAAACGCACGATTGTTTTCAGGGGCAGATCCAAACCGAACAGGATTCGCTGGTGGGTCTGAATTGGGAGCATATCAACCCGGCCACCGGCCCGGTGTATATCGAAGGCGCGAAACCCGGCGATGTGCTGCGGGTGGATTTGCTGGAAGTGAAGCCGCTGGCCCAGTCGGTGGTGTGCGCGGTTCCCAACGAAGGCGTGATCGGCAGCATGATCACCAGCATGGAAACAGCCGTGCTGCGGCATGAAGGCGACCGGGCGATCTTCAAGGGCAAGATCGAGATCCCGTTGAAGCCGATGGTGGGCGTGATCGGCGTGGCGCCGGCGAGCGGGCAGATCCCCAATGGGACGCCGGGGGATCATGGCGGAAACATGGACTGCACGCTGGTGGGAACCGGAGCGAGCCTGTATCTGACGGTGGGCGTGGAAGGCGCTCTGTTGGGCGCGGGCGATATGCACTCGGTGATGGGCGACGGCGAGATCGTGGTGACCGGGGCGGAGACGCCCGGCGAGGTGCGCATGAAGGCGCAGGTGGTGCCGGTGCCGGGGCTGCCGACGCCGTTCCTGGAGAATGACACGATCGTGGCGGTGATCGCCTCGGCGGCGACGATGGATGAGGCCGCCAGGATGGCCACTCACCGCATGGCTGATTTTTTGACCACGGTGGCCGGCCTGCCGGTGAATGATGCCGGGATGCTGATGAGCCTGGTGGGCGATTTGAAGTTCTGCCAGATCGTCGACCCGCTGATGACGGTGCGGTTTGAGTTCCCCAAGTGGGTGTTGGAGGAGTACGGCTTTAAGATGCCTGAATAAGGGAAGGAATTATCGAACCGCAAAGAACGCAATGGGCGCGAAGTTAGAAATGATAACTTTGCGCCCATTGCGTTCTTTGCGGTTCGTTGATGCTTTTTCGTCCTATTCTCGTGATGGTTCTATGCAGCACCGGATGGGGTGGGTTGAGGTTGGGGTTTGGTTTCGGCGATGAGGACTGCGGCGAACATGAGGACGCAGCCGGCGATTTCGCGCGCGGTCATCACCTCGCCCAGGAGGAGCATGCCGGAGAGCACGGCGAAGACTGATTCGAGGCTGAGGATGATGGCGGCGACGCTGGGGTGGGCGGTTTTCTGTCCGAAGACCTGCAGGGTGTAGGCCACCCCCACCACAACGATGCCGGCGTAGAGGATGGGCGCCGCGCTTTTGAGGATGGCGCCGAATTCGACCGTCTCAAACAGGCCGGCCACGACGGCGGAGATGGCCCCGGCGATGAAGAACTGCAGGAACGACAGCTTGCTGGCGTCCACTTTGGGGGCAAAGTGGTCGATGACCAGGATGTGCACCGCCCAGAAGACGGTGCCGCCCAGGACGATCAGATCGCCGCTGCCGATGGAAAAGCCTTCGGTGACCGTCAGCAGGTACAGGCCGGCGACGGCCAGCGCCACGCCGAGCCACAGTTTGCGGCTCACCCTTTTGCGCAGGAACAGGCCAAAGACGGGCACGAGCAGGATGTACAGGGCGGTGATGAAACCGGCTTTGCCAGCGCTGGTGTACTGGATGCCGAATTGCTGGAAGGAGATGGCCAGAAACAGCGCCAGCCCGCAGGCCAGCCCGCCTTTGAGCAGATCAGCGCTGGCGGCGGGCGCGGATGGTTTCAGCGCGGGAGCGAAGGCGCGGGTGACCAGGATGAAGGCCAGCAGCGACAGCGCGCCGACCAGGAAGCGGGTGGCGGTGAAAGTGAACGGGCCGATGTGCTCCATGCCCACGCGCTGGGCGACGAAGGAGGTGCCCCAGATGAGGGCGGTGATGAAGAGGAGGAGTTCGCCGCGGAGGGCTAGTTTGGGCATGAGAGGCCTTTTAAAGAAATCGATGCAGATGTGGTTGTTCGAACTTAATATCGAACCAGGTTTGATTCAATCGGGCACCTGGCGTTTCAGCAACCGCGGCAGCAGCCACGGATGACGCATAATATGCTTGACAATCGGCGGTTCTTCCAGCTTCTCTCCAGAATCAGGAGTGCCGTCCTGGGTCCATTCAAAGGGGAGATGTATGGCCTCACCCGGCACCCGAATGTTTTCCAACGCCGCCAGAGTCGCGCGCAGTACGGCAAGTTGACCCGCGCTGTCGCCCGGCTGGCCCAACGTGCGCCCCAATGGATACGCTATGGCAGCGATGCGCGGCGCACAAACAGCCTGGGCCAGAGCAGGGATGGGGGTAAGGATAATGGTGGAGAACCCGGCGGCCTCGATTTCACGCTGTACCAGTCCAACGGACCAGCAGCAGATGGGTCAGGCAGGCACCAGCACGACCACATCCGCATGTTCGGCGCGCAGGTCGCGGATCATGGCGGGCACGGTCTCGCGCAGCAGTTGCTCGGGTTGGAGAATATATCCCATCATCGAAAAGTGCTGTTCGGCGGAAGACCCAATCTCACCCCGCTGTTCCATTTCCATCAACCGGGCCAGCGGGAACAGGCAATTCAAATCCTGCGCGGCGGGGCGCGGGTCAATGTGCATGTGGTACAGGCGCACATCCGCCTCCGTGGCAGTGTTGGGGATCACACGGTAGGATGGGTCTCCCCACCAGGGGTTCTGCCGTTCCCCTTCCTGATCGAAGGCTTTATCGGTTTTGAGCGCAATACCGGCTGAACTGATCAGAGCAACTTTACTTTGGTTGACCGGTTTGCACAGCGGCGTGAAAGGAATCGGGCGAGGCGTTTCCATCTCTACCCAGGTGCGCAACATGCGGCGGGTGATACCGCTGATAAAGCGATACGAGTCAACTACCTTTTCCATAAACGCACTCCGTTCTTTCTACTACCCTTCCTCAACGCGCCGGACCTCCAGCAGGGTCAGGTTTAGATCACGCACCCGCGCGAGCGCACCAAACAGAGCGGCCGGGTCGGACAACATTCCTCGCAGCAGCGTTCCTGGACCAGTGTGCTCCTGTGCGGGGATAAAACCCAGATCCAGGAACCACTGCTGCAAGCGACCCCCCAACGGCTCGGCGATGCGCAGTTCATAACGGGCAGGCCAGTTCATCAGCCGGTCCTGAAAGGTTTTTATAACCAGTGGAACAAGTAGCCGGGAATACCAATGAGGAATTTTACCACCATCAGGATGGCGACAGCAGCTACAGCCTCAGTCTGGTTTTGGATGAAGGGAAGTTTCCAACCGGCCAGGGCGAAAATGATCACCACCAGAATAGCGACGCCTAACACCGAACCGAGGATCGCCAGCGGAGAGAGCCAGCGCCCACTCGCGCCAACCTGGCCGATCCCACCGGTGCAGGCGGCCATGCCAATCACCAGCAAAGCAATCAACGCAGCGCGCGGGCTGGAGATCAGGGGCAGGGTTTTTCCGGTTAATGTCGCAGCAACGACAGCGGCACATATCAGCCCGAGGGCCAGCGGAACGATCAGTTGGGTGGTGGCATTCATGGTATTTCCTTTCATGGGGAACTCCTTGTGTCGAAACTTGTTGTGTACAGGAATAGAATAGCCCTCCGGAGGGCGTAGTTTCAGTGTCCGAAGGGCGTATTTACGGGGTGGAATGGGCGTAATCTGCTTACTCGACCAACCCCAGTTCCCTGGCTCGAGCAACAGCCTGTGTCCGGCTTTGAACCCCCAGCTTGCCGTGGATATTTTCTACATGCTTTTTGACGGTACGAACCGAAATGACCAACCGGTCAGCGATTTGCTGGTTTGAAAGGCCTTTGGCCAACAGCGAAAGCACTTCCAGTTCGCGCCGGCTGAGCGGCTCCACCGTTTGCTGACCGGACGGTGCGAAGACGGGTTTTCCTGGCCCATCCCAGGCAGACAGGACCGCCTGAGCATAAGCGCGCAAGCGGATGTCATCTTTCGACGGCCCGCGCTGAAGCCAGAGGCGCAGCAGATGGAAAAGAGGATCACCTGCTTCCAGAAATGTGCGCAGGTAACCTTCCGGCTCAGCCAGACGCAGGGCTTCCTCCAGGTGGAGCAGTGCTTTTTCGGGGTGTTGATGGCGGGCGGATGCCAGCAGCACCAAAATGTTGATCCGGCTGCCGTTTCGATCCTGCGCGTCTTGCGCGAGGCGATCCAGTAGACCGGTTGCTTCTTCCACCCGGCCGATTGCCAGCCAGGCCTGGCTCAGTTCCACCTGACGCGCTTCAAACCGAAAGGATAGAGGCCTTTGCCGGTAAGGATCATTTTCGGCCACCCACTGTTCCAGGGCGGCGTGGTTGTGTTCGGCAAGCAACAGGCGCACGCGCGCTCGTTCGAGCGCGTCCAGGAAGTAGGGGTGCAGCCCGGTCTGCCGCGCCTTTGAATCGGCCATGGCGAGCGCCTGCCTGGCGCCTACGAGGTCGCCTCGGGCTGTGCGCAGGCGGATCAGCAGCGCCAAACCGAGCCCTTGGGTGGTCGGCATGGGCCAGTCTTGGAGAAGACGTGTCCCTTCCCGAAGGCGATCTTCGGCTTCATCCAGGCGGTTCCATTCCAACAGGATTTCCGCCATGCGGTGATAGAGCGAGCCGGAAATATAGAAGCGGCGGATGCCGCGCTGCCGCACATAATCCTCCGCGGCCTGCAGGCGGCGCATGGCCTCGCGCAGTTTCCCCTGCGCCTGGAGCACAAAACAGATGCGTGTGACCGCGATTGGGACGGCGTTGGTACCGTTAGCGCGCATATCCAGGGCCAGGGCGTCCTCATAATAGCGCATAGCAGCGGCAAAATCGCCTTCCATGAAACAAATCATGCCAACCACCACCCCAACGCTGTTGCGCATCCCCGGGTTGGTTTCCGGGATGGCCGCGTGGGCCATTTCCAGCGATTGATCCAATTCCACGGATTGATTGCGTATGTCCGCCACATAGGCGCGCAATGTGCGCGCAAAAGCGCGGTTGGCGGCACTATTTTGATCGACCCCGGCGCCGGGCAGGCGAGAAGATTCGTCCAATGCCCGTTCCGCGGCGTCAACAAAGGGAAGAATGCGGTCGGTTTGCCCGAACAAGACGCACAGCCAGGCGCTTTGCAGGCAGAGGGAAGGTCGTTCGGCTATCTTCTCGAACGGCAGGCGGTTGACCAGCTTGAAAAATTCCATATCCACCGTCTGCCAGCGTTCGGTCATATGAAGGTCCAGCAAGTCGGCGGCACGGTGAAAGTCTTGCGCTTTGAGGGCATATTCGACCGCCAACCTGGGATCGCCGTTCGACTCAAACCAATTGGATGCGCGCAGGAATAATTCGCGGGCGTGGGCGGCATGTTCTGACTGCAGCCGGGCGAGCAGCAGATCACCAAACAAGTGATGGTACCGGTACCAGCGGCGCTCACCATCCAATGGAATGACAAACAGGTTGGCTCTGGTAATCTGCTCGAGCATCTTTTGGGATTCAGCCAGCGTCATCCCGGTTATCGCAGAACAAAGGTCGGCATGCATCCGGTCGAGGATGGATGTGTCGAGTAAGAAGGACTGCACAGCCTGCGGCTGGAGCGCCAGCACCTCTTCCATCAAATAATCGAGGATGAAGTGATGCCGGCCGGAGAAGTTGTGGAGAAAGCGCTGTGTGTGATCGGTTTGATCAAACGCGATGGGCTTCTCATTCTCAACCGGCGCTTGCGCAGCAGGCGGCGACTGCAATGCCAGCGAGGCCATTTGCAGGCCGGCAATCCATCCTTCCGTTCGCATATCGAGAATTTCGATCTGGTCGGTTGTCAGTTCCAGACCCATGCCCTGGTTGAGAAACGCCCTGGCCTCCTCCAGCGTAAAGGCCAGATCGGCCTGGCGAATTTCCACGAACTGGCCACGCGCCCGGCGGCGGGCCATCTGGATACCTGGATCTTCACGCGAGAGCAGCACCAGACGCATCTGCGGCGGCTGCGCCTCGATCAGCAGGTCGAGCGCCTGCTGCAGGAGTGGATTGGTGATGGTATGGAAATCATCGAGCACGAGGACAAAAAGCCGGGGCTGGCTGGCGAGATCATTGGTGAGCAGGGTAATGATTTCTTCCACGTTCGCGCCAGGGAGTTCCAGCAAGGAGCCCGCCTCTCTACCCGCGCCCGGAGCGATGTGCTGCAGCGAAGCGATGAGGTACGAAAAGAAACGGGCCGGCAGGTTGTCGCGCTCATCCAACGAGAGCCAGCCAGCAGATAGGTCATGGTGGGCCAGCCACTGCACGATCAGCGTCGTCTTTCCAAACCCGGCCGGCGCGGAAAACACGGCTGCCTGGCGACCCTCTTCGAGCAGACTGTCCAACTTTGCCAGCAGGCGCGGTCGAACGACCGCCGAAGCGCGCGCCGGTGGAGGATAGAGTTTGGTTTTTTGTATTACGGATTGCATCCGGTTTATTGTAGCATGGAGATTTGCATGTGTGGCTGGCGGGGAAATGACTGGCACGTGTGGGTTTAAATGTAAAGTGAGTGCGGAGGGGCTCGAACCCTCAACCAATGGCTTAAAAGGCCACTGCTCTACCATTGAGCTACGCACCCAGACGTTCCCGATTCTATCACGCGCTCCCGGGGGCGTCAACCTTTGGAGCGGTTCTGCCTTTGGTGTACAATTGATTCGTTATGAGCGCCATCTCCCTGCCGGCCGACTCCCCCACCCTGCGCCCGCTCGACGTGCGCCGCGACTTGATGGACGTGGCGGATTTGATCGAGCTGGCCTTTGCCAGCCACATGGACGCCGACGGGCGCGACTACGTGCGCTATATCCGCCGGGTGGCGCAAAATAACAGCCTGATCCGCTGGATCCCGGGCGCGGCGGAACGCGTCTCGACGCCGCTGCACGGCTATGTGTGGGAGGAGGACGGCAAGGTGGTCGGCAACCTGACGCTGATCCCGTTCCTCAACCGCGGGCGCTGGATCTATATGATCGCCAACGTGGCGGTGCATCCAGATTACCGCCAGCGCGGGATCGGCCGGCTGCTGACGCAGCGCGCGCTCGACCATATCCGTGAGCACCAGGTGAGCGAAGCCTGGCTGCAGGTGCGCGACGACAACCCGGTGGCTATTCACCTATACGAAACGCTGGGCTTCGTGGAGCGCACGCGGCGTTCCACGTGGCAGTTTGAGAACGCGGAAGACCGGCTGCCGCCGGCGCACGACCCGCGGGTGGAGATTACCCGCCGTCAAGACACGGACTGGCCGTGGCAGGCGCGCTGGCTGGAAGGCACCTACCCGCCCGAGGTTTCGTGGAACCTGTCGTTCGACTGGCGGCGGCTGCGGCCCGGCCTGCTGCGGGCTGTGATGGCGTGGATGAACGGCGAGCGGTTCGAGCACTGGGCGGCGCGTATCAACCACCAACTCATCGGCGCGGCTACGTGGGAGCCGGGGCGCGCGCTGTCGGACTTCCTGTGGCTGGGGGTGGACCTGCAGCACGAGGAGACGGCAGTGCAGGCGCTGCTGGCGTACGGGCAAACACAGGTGCGGCCGCGGCGCTATTTGGTCGTCAACTATCCGGCCGGCCGGGCGGAATGGGCCTTCACCAAGGCCGGGTTCAGCCTGTGCAACACGCTGCTGTGGATGAGCATGGATCCGCGCGCGCTGGGGCGCAACTCGGCGCGGTCGAATCGCGTATATTAATAATAGTGAGCTTGATATAAAGAGAAGACTTGATACGCGGTGACGTACCTACAGGGTCGTACCCTTCGACAGGCTCAGGGTACTTGTTTCCCGAATCGCGTATTGAATGAATGCAATCAGCACTTGTTCTCAGTAACGGGAGGAAAGAATGGGTAAGTTTTTGATACGGTGGGTGATCAACGCGATTG
>CALDSL010000010.1 GCA_937920255.1 uncultured Anaerolineaceae bacterium
CCGTACAACGCGCCGCGCCAGGCGCTGCCGGCGGTCTACTGGCAGACTGGGCATATCGACGCCATCCGCCCGCGCGCCATTCTGGAGCAGGGTTCGATGAGCGGGCGGGTAATTTTGCCGCTGATGATCGACCCGCGCTACACGGTCGATATCGACAACCTGTGGGATTGGGCGCGCTACGAGTGGATGGTGTGGCACGGCGGGCTGGAGATGGTCACCCCCGGCCGCTCGCGCCGCCCGTACCCCGAGGACGTGCGCCTGGTGGTGTTCGATTTTGACGGGGTGATCACCGACAACCGCGTTTGGGTGGATGCCGCCGGCACGGAAATGGTGGCGTCCAACCGCTCAGACAGCCACGGCATCAGCCTGCTGCGCGCGGCAGGGATGCCCATGCTGGTCATTTCGCGCGAGGTCAACCCGGTGGTGACCGCGCGCTGCGAGAAAATCAAAATTCCAGTAATGCAGGGTATTTTGGACAAGGCCAGCGCGCTGCGCCAGGCGGCGCAGGAACGCGGGGTTGATTTGAGCAACGTCATCTACGTCGGCAATGATATCATCGACCTGCCGTGCTTTGAACTGGCCGGCTGGGCGGTGGCGGTGGCCGACTCGCACCCGGAAGTTCTGCGCGCAGCCGATTTTATTCTTTCGCAGCGCGGCGGGCACGGCGCGGTGCGCGAGTTCTGCGATCTGGTATTGAGCAAACTACGACAAAGGAGCGTATAAATGGCACGAACATTGAAAATGGGCGACCGGTATGTGGGTGATGGCTATCCTACCTATCTGGTGGCGGAAATTGGCATCAATCACAACGGCGACCTGGAAATTGCCAAGCGCATGATCAAAGCCGCCAAAGACGCCGGGGTCGACGCGGTGAAGTTCCAGAAGCGCACCCCCGAGCTGTGCGTGCCGCCCGAGCAGCGCGGCCAGATGCGCGAGACGCCCTGGGGTTACATCACCTACCTGGAATACCGCTACAAGACCGAGTTTGGCGAGCAGGAATATGCCGAAATCGACCGTTACTGCCGAGAGATTGGCATTCCCTGGTTTGCCTCGGTGTGGGATGAGCCCTCGGTGGACTTCATGGAAGCCTTCAACCCGATGTGTTACAAGATCCCCTCGGCTTCGCTGACCGACCACCCGCTGCTGCGCAAGCTGATGTCCACCGGCCGCCCGATGATCCTTTCCACCGGCATGTCGACCATGGACGAGATCCGCGCCGCGGTCAACGTGCTGGGCACCGAGCGCCTGCTCATCACCCACGCCACCAGCACCTACCCGTGCGACCCGGAAGAGCTCAACCTGCGCATGATCACCACCCTGCGCGAGACCTTCCCCTGCCCGGTGGGTTACTCGGGCCATGAGGTGGGTCTGGTGCCCTCGGTGGTGGCGGTTTCGCTGGGCGCGTGCATGGTGGAGCGCCACATCACCCTCGACCGCGCCATGTGGGGCAGCGACCAGGCCGCCTCGGTGGAGCCGGGCGGGTTTGAGCGCCTGGTGCGCTACATACGCGTCACCGAAGCTTCGCTGGGCGACGGCGTGAAGAAGGTGTATGAGAGCGAGCTTTCCTCGCTGAAGAAGCTGCGCCGCGTGCAGCAGGCGCGCGAGGAGTAGGCCGCCGGAAATGAGTGTGCAAACACAGCGCCCCACCGGGCGCGGCATCCCGCTGTACCCGATCCTGCTGGCGGCGTATCCCCCGCTGGCGCTGCTTGCCTCCAACCTGGGGCAGGTGGCGCTGGTAGCGGGCGCGCGCTCGCTGCTGGTTTCGCTCCTGATCGGCGCGGCGGTGTATGGCGGGCTGCGGCTGCTGCTGGGAAGCTGTCAGCGCGCCGCCCCGCCGGCCGCGCTGCTGCTGACGCTGTTCTTCACCTATGGGCACGTATACGGCGCCCTGGAACCGCTGCAGGTGAGCGGGTTTGCCGTGGGACGGCACCGCTTCCTGGTTCCGCTGTGGGTGCTGCTGGGCGCGCTGGCAATGCTCTGGCTGCTGCGCCGCAAGGGTTACCCGCCGCAGTTGCACACCATTCTCACCGCCATCACAGCGCTGCTAGTGGTGATGGTAATTGGTCAGGCCGCCTACGACCAGGTACGCAGCAACATGCGCGTCAGCCAGCGCGCGGCGCAGTCCGGCCAGGTGGCAATCACCGGCCAGGATGGCACCCGGCCGGATGTGTACTGGATCATCCTGGACGGGTACGGCCGCAGCGACGCGCTGCTGGAAGATTACGGCTTCGATAACAGCCCATTCCTGAACGAGTTGCGCGACCTGGGTTTTGTCATCCCTGAATGCACGCTGAGCAACTATACCTTTACTGCCCTGTCGGTGTCCTCGGCGCTGCATATGGACTACGTGGAGAACTACACGCCGTTCGTGGCGCAGGGCGACAAAACCACCGACTGGCTCACCTACCAGGATTACCTGGCGCACAGCCCGGTGCGCGACCACATGGAAGCGCTGGGGTACAAGATCGTCACCTTCGAAACCGGTTACTGGTGGGCGGATATCAGCGATTCGGATTACTTTATCGTGGCCAATGACAACCCGCTCGGTAAGGCGGGCGGTGCGGCAGAGATCAGCGACTTTGAGCTGCTGTTCATCCGCACTACCGCGCTGCGCCCGCTGGAAGAGATGAGCCAGGGGCTGCGCAAACGCCTGGCACCGCAGGTGCTCACCGGCTACGAGCGGCGCTACATTACCGTCAACTTTATGCTCGACCAGTTGGAGCGCGTGCCAGAAATTCGCGAGCCGAAGTTTGTGATGGCGCACATCATGGCGCCGCATGACCCGTTTGTGTTTGACGCCGACGGAAATTACGTCGAGATCCTCAACCCCCTCGACGGCTACGCCAACGAAGTACAGTACGTCAACCGGCGCATCCTTGAAATCGTTCACACCATTCTCGAACAATCCGAGACGCCGCCGGTGATCGTAATCCAGGGCGACCACGGCTGGGAGATGCATAACCGCACCAAGAATCTCAACGCCTACTACCTGCCGAATGGTGGAGCCGAGAAAATCTACCCGACCATCACACCGGTCAACACCTTCCGCGTGATTCTGGACACCTATTTTGGCGGCCAGTACGGGCTGATCGAAGACCGGTCGAACTATTCGGAGCCGGGGGATATCTATAATTTCGTCCCGGTCCCGCCAAGCTGCGTGGAAACACCCTGATCAGGAGCGGTGCATGAACGTCGAACGCCAACTAGCCAAAACCATCCCGTTGTACCCGCTGCTGATTTCGCTCTACCCCCCGTTGATGCTGCTGGCTGCCAACCTGGGGCAGGTGCCGTTGGCCGAGACCTGGCGCGTGATGGCCGGTTCGCTGCTGTTTGGGCTGCTGGTGTACGGCGGGCTGCGGCTGCTGCTGGGAAACTGGAGCCGCGCGGCGATCCTCAGTGCATTTTTGCTGGTGCTGTTCTTCTCGTATGGGCATGTGTATAAACTGGTGGAGTAC
>CALDSL010000011.1 GCA_937920255.1 uncultured Anaerolineaceae bacterium
ACGAGAAGTGGCGCGCTTTCAGGCCCAGGCGGCGCGCGTCCGGCGTGGCGGCGAACGCCTCGCGGATGGGCGTGAACGCGTCGGAGTAGGTGGCGGCATTCGAGCGCGGGATGCGCCCGATGTGCGCCTGGTCGATGGTGATGATCTTGTCGAGCAGGTCGATCCCTTCGATCGAATCGTGCGCGCCGGGGATTTCGCCCGCCCCGTACAGGCGCTGGCGCGCGGCGCGGTCGAGCACATCGAAGATGAGCGAGGATTTACCCGAGCCAGACACGCCGGTGACCGCCACCAGCAGCCCCAGCGGCAGCCGAGCGGTGATGTTTTGCAGGTTGTTGTGGCGCGCGCCGCGGATGGTGATGGCTTTACCGTTCGGCTCGCGCCGGCGGGGCGGCACGGGGATGGTCTTTCGCCCGGCGAGATACGCGCCGGTGAGCGAGCCGGGGTGGGCAGCGACCTCGGCGGGCGTGCCTTCGGCCACCACCTGGCCGCCGTGCTTGCCCGCGCCGGGGCCAAAGTCGACCACCCAGTCGGCGGCGGCGATGGTTTCCAGGTCGTGCTCGATCACCAGCACGGTGTTGTCCAGGTCGACCAGCCGGCGCAGCACGCCGATCAGGCGGTGCGTGTCGCGCTGGTGCAGCCCGATGGTGGGCTCGTCGAACACGTACAGCATCCCGGTCAGGCCCGAGCCGAGCAGCGAGGCCAGCCGCAGCCGCTGCGCCTCGCCGGCCGACAGGGAGGGGGAGGCACGCTCGCAGGTGAGATAGCCCGCGCCGACCTCCACCAGGCGCGAAATGCGCTGGCCGAGGTCGTCGATGATCTGCGCGGCGATGAGGCGTTCATCCTCGCTGAGCACGGCGGGCAGCCGCGCCAGCCAGTCGTTCAGGCCGGCCAGCGGCATCTGCACGCGGGCGACGATGTTCTCCCCATCCACCAGCACGGCGCGGCTTTCGGGGCGCAGGCGCGTGCCGGCGCAGTCGGGGCACACGTCGGTGATCAGGTAGGCTTCCATCTTTTCGCGGTAGTCGGGGTCGGTGATGCGCTCGGCGTAGCGGCGCAGCAGGCTGGTGACCACGCCCTCGAAGTGGCCGGCGCGGGCGGTGGCGGGCGGTTGGATGCCGGGGAAGTGGCGCGTGAAGCGCGGGCTGTTGACGCCGTACAGCAGCAGATCGCGCGCCGCCTGCGGCCAGTCGCGCACCGGCGCGTCGAAATCGAACGGGTAACCGTAGTAACCGGCGGCGGCGGTGAGCGGGCCGCTGTGATAGTCGATGTAGGCCTGTTCCCAGGTGGTGACGGCGCCGCCGCGGATGCTCTTGCTCTCATCCAGCAGCAAGGCCAGGTTGGCCTGCTGGACGAACCCCAGCCCGGTGCAGGTGGGGCAGGCGCCTTCGGGCTTGTTGAACGAGAAGTGCTCCATGCCCATCTCTGGCACCGGCCGGCCGCAGCGCGGACAGGGGAAGGTTTCTTCCTCCGGCGCGGAGGGCTCATCGCCGGCGGTTTCTTCCTCCCAGGCGGCGGGGTCGATGCTGGGCGGGATGTCTGACCCGCAGTGCGGGCAGGGGCGGTGGCCCAGCCGGGCGTACAGCACGCGCAGGTAGGTGTACACTTCGGTGGCGGTGCCCACCGTGGAGCGCGGGCTGTGGTTGGTGAGGTGCTGGTCGACGCTGATGGTGGGCGACAGCCCGCTGATCGATTCGACCGGCGGCCGCGAGAGATGTCCGACCATGCCGATCGACTCCATGTACTGGCGCTGGCCTTCCATGAACAGGATATCGAAGCCGAGGGTGGATTTGCCCGAACCGGACACGCCGGTGAACACCACCAGTTGATTCTTGGGGATGGTGAGGGAGATATTTTTGAGGTTGTGCAGCCGCGCGCCGCGGATGGTCAGTTGTGGGCTCATGCTGGTCTCCTGTGGGATGCGAATTGGTACATTTTGATTATAAGACCCTGGTGTATAAGTGGAGGGTTTGGCGGAACAAGCGCAATCGCGAATGGAACGAATTTCTTGGTGCGCCGCCCGGTTTGTCATATCCGTGTCACATGAAACGGATGATGCCATCCATCCAATCATATGATGAAACAACCTAACCTTGCAATTTTCCGTTCGCTATAATCTAAATCAGGGCTACGCTACATCCATTTTTTTCAGTGATATCCCGCTATTCGGAGGTGACGCGCAGCAATTTTCGATCCTGTTCCCGTTGTTTCCACCGTCTTCCACCACTATATTCATTAAGGAGAAGCTTTTATGAAGACCAAATCGCCCGGTTTTTGGGTGTCGGTTGCATTGATCCTGTGCGTGATCAGCATGGTCGGCGCCAGCCTGGTGCAAACTTCCGGGGGCAGCGTGACCGTGAAAGACCTGCGCTGGGAAACCCCCTCCGGCAAGCTGATGAGCGCGCTGCTGTTCGTTCCGGATACGGCCACCAAAGACAGCCCCGCACCCGCGGTGGTCACCAGCCACGGTTGGTATAACAACCGCGAAATGCAGGACCTGAACTACGTGGAACTGGCGCGGCGCGGATACGTGGTCATGTCGATCGATATGTACGGCCACGGCAACTCGGACTTCCTGGTCAACGCCGACCTGGCCATCCGCGCCACGGGCATGACCGACGCGGTTGAACTGATCGCCAGCCTGCCGTACGTCGACACCACCCGCATCGGCGTCACCGGCCACTCGAACGGCGCGCGCGCGGCCAATTTTGCCGTGGACGACGACAACCTGAAAGACGAGCCGCTGATCAAGGCCGTGCTGCTGGTCGCCAACGACGCCACCTACGCCGACAAGGACGGCAATTATCTCAACAAGTACGGCAGCCGCGACGTGGGTATTGTGGCGGCGCTGTATGACGAGTTCTTCTTCCGCGTCAAAGACGCCAACGGCGTGGCCTCGCCCCCCAAGGATTACATCAACCAGGTGACGGCGCAGTCGTTCCTCAACTACGGCATCGACCCGGCGCAGGGCGAGACGCGCGAAGCCTACCAGCTCTACACCCAGGTGATCGATGGGGAGGAAGCCATCCGCGTGATCTACAACCCCAACCAGATCCACCCGTGGAACCACTTCTCGGCCACCGTGGTGCGCGATTACCTCGATTTCTTCGAGGCCTCGCTGGGCGCGCCGAACCCCATCCCGCCCACCAACCAGGTGTGGCAGTGGAAGGTGTTCTTCAACACGTTGGGCCTGTTTGGCTTTGCCATCTTCCTCTATAACATCACCCTGGTACTGCTGCGCACCAAGTACTTCAGCCCGCTGCTGGCCGCCAAGCCCGTGACGGCCATGCCCGCTCCCACCGGCGCTTCGCGCACGTGGCTGTGGGTCAGCCTGGTGCTGGGCCAGATCTTCGCCGGCGTGTCTTACCTGGCGATCTTCATCACGGTCAACAAGATCCGCCCGCCGTTCTTCAACCAGTCGCCGGTGTTCTACATCGGAACCTGGGCCACGCTGGTGGGCCTGTTTACCCTGCTGCTGCTGGTCATCGGCTGGAACTTCTTCGGCGGCAAGAAGAGCGGCATCAGCCTGAAGGACCGCGGCGTGGTGATGAGCTGGAGCAAGGTCTGGAAGACCATCCTGCTCTCGCTTGCGGTGGTGGCGCTCTCCTACAGCATCGTGTTCATCGCTGACTGGCTGTTCAAGACCGACTTCCGCATCTGGGTTCTGCCGCTCAAGGCGTTCTCGGCGCGCATGCTGCCGGTGGCCCTCAAGTACCTGCCCATGCTGGCCATCTTCTACGTGATCAACTCGGTGGCCATCAACAGCTTCAACTTCGTCAAGATGGGCAGCAAACCGTGGGTGAATATCGCCGTGCTGGCGCTGTTCAACGTGCTCAACGCGCTGGTGATCGTGATCGTGCAGTACAGCGTGTTCTTCGCCACCGGCAAGTCGTGGACCGAGACGGCCTTCACCCCGCCGGTGTCCAATATCGTGGGCATCTGGCTCTTCCCCCTGCTGGTCTACTTCCCGCTGGCCGCGGTGCTGGACCGCAAGCTGTTCCACTACACGCGCAACCCCTACCTGGGCGGCCTGATCCTGGCCATCCTGCTGACGATCGTGTCGTGCGTGAACACGCTCACGTTTGTGTATCCGTAAATCTGTTGTGCGGTAACAAAAATCCTGGCCGGAAACCCGGCCAGGATTTTTGTTACCGGCTTTTTCCCTATCCCTGCCTGCGCCGGCCTTCGATATCGGCGGCTTTGAGGGCCTGGAAGACGGTCAGCGGGGTGATGGGCACCAGCTCGTTGTAGATCGTCTCGCCCTCGGCGGTGGCTTTTTCGGCCACCAGCATCAGGTCTTCGTCGCTCACGTTCTCGAGCCCGATCTGCGCCAGGGTGGTGGGCAGGCCGACCGTCTCGCAGAAGGTGTACACCTCGTCGATCACCTCCGGTTCTTTGCCGGTGAGGAACAGCGAGGCCAGCGTGCCGATGGCGACCTTCTCGCCGTGGAAGAAGTGGTGAGTGGCCTCCAGCCCGGTGAGACCGTTGTGGATGGCGTGCGCCGCGGCCAGCCCGCCCGATTCAAAGCCCAGCCCGCTGAGCAGGGTGTTAGCCTCCACGATCTTCTCCACCGCCGCGGTGACCACGTGCTCGGCGCACGCGGCCGCGGCCTGCTCGCCATAGGTCAGCAGGGTCTCGTAGCACAGGTCGGCCAGGGCGTAGGCGGTCATCGAGCCGGGGCGGCCGGTCATGTTGCCGGCGTACTTCATCTGCGCCGAGCGGGCTTCGAACACGGTGGCGAGCGCGTCGCCCATCCCGCTGATCAGGAAGCGCACCGGGGCCTCGACCACGATGCGCGTGTCGACCAGCACCACGGTGGGGTTGGTGGGCAGGAACAGGTAGCGCTTGAACTCGCCCTCGGGGGTGTAGATGACCGAGAGCGCCGAGCAGGGCGCGTCGGTGGAGGCGATGGTGGGAACCACGATGACCGGCACGTGCAGCGCGTACGCCACGGCCTTGGCCGTGTCGAGCGTCTTGCCGCCGCCCACGCCTACCACAAGTTCCATGTTGGCCGAGCGGCCGATGGTCGCCAGCCGGTCGATTTCCTCGTCGCTGCTCTCGCCGCCAAAGTTCTCGACCTGCGCCTGCACCCGGCTTTCGACCGCCGGCAGGAACGACGCCAGCAAATTCTGGCGCACAAACGGGTCCACCAGGAGCAGCGCGCGTTTGCCAAAGCGCTCGATCTCCTCGCCCAGCAGTTGGATGGCATCATACCCCTGCACGTAGCGCCCGGGGAAAATGGTTGTCGTAATCATCATTAACCCTCCTATTGATTGGATTGTGCCGTATTGCACAACCGGATGTTGAGGATTATTATAGATGATATCGATATTTTGGGCAAATGGACGCTCGAGGAAGGCGAGGATAAGGCTGAGAGGAGGTCTAAAAACCGGGAAGAACTTCTTTGTATCTTCTAACTTTTTCTTCCAAACTTACCCGCACGTAACGCGGGGAAGGGGAAGGTAAGGTGATCAACTCTGTAGACGGGTTTTCTTCAACGATACTGTTAAAGACTTTTTTGAATTTTTTCTCAACAAACCGGCTGGTAAAAAACACCTTTTCGATATTATTGTTGGCAAATATTTGTTGAATATCTTTGCAAGCAAAAACGATATTGATTAAATTCGAGTCGCTGTTATTTCCCTGTTTTCTTTCGCACGAAGAAATAATATCCGCGATCCCGATACCCAGACTTTCCAGAAGTTCCTGTTTGTTTTCCCTACTCTTTAGAGGAATGCCATACACCCTTTCCATAATTGGCCAAAACTGGTTCATTTTAGTGCCATAATACCAGTCGTAGGCCTCATAGGTATACGCTGTGCCCTTAACGGCTTGTCGACCTGAGAAACTGCCGAGAATTAGATATTTGGTGTTTGCAGGTATAAACAAATCAAATGGATGGGTTTCGATCATGGCAAAATCCAATCTTTAGTTAGACCTAAAGTAAAATAGCTTAGTGCTATTGTAACGAATCACATAGTAGTTAAGCCCAGGCTCGCCAGGGGATTGATCCGCTCGCTAGTGCACAATTTGATCATGCTTAACACTTTAAACGCAATCGAAACCTGCTACAACCAATAATAAAAATGTAACTTGGTCGGTCTTTCTAGACTTTATACTTTTCAACAATTGTCTCATGATGGTTTCTATTCGTTTTCCTTGATATTCTTTAACTCCTCAATTATTTGTTCATTTACTTTAATAGAAACACATCTTGAAATTAGCTCATCCAGAAAATCATTACAACCCTTAGGATTTCTATATCTAAGAGATATTTTTTTCGTTCTCGCTGCAACGACTAAACTTTGGGAAGGGCCGTATTGTTTTGATAGTTCGTTTTCGATTATGGAATCAAAACACTCAATAGCTTCACTGTGGCGATGAAGTTTCCCTAAAGCTACGCCAAGGGAGTGCTGTGCTATTACACGATCATACTGACCAGCATCATATTTAAGTGCCTCTTTCAAGTATTTCACTTTCATTTGCCACTCCTTCTTTCTTCCATAGAAGTCGGCAATATTAAAATTCACAAAGAAACCCGTTTTTTTCGATACTTTTGGTAATGCCCGTAATGCCATATTTATCGCAGCATCGTATTCCAAGATGTCCGCTTTAATTTTGGCGTACGAAACGAGTACGTATACTGAAGTGGGATCGACATCTAGAGCTTGTTTATAATACTCCTCAGCTTCTTGGTACCCCAACGACGTAAGTTGTCCTTCAGCCATCCTTGCTAGAAGAATAGCTCTCTTTTGGTGGTCGGTTTTCGCGTCAAATTTTGTGAACAAACCTTCAAAACGCTCAGTCTCTTCTTCTGAAAGAGCAAGTCTTTGTTTGTAAACCTCATAACGTGACATAGCCAACACTGATTCATCTTGAAACTTGAATAGTTCATTGTTCGCAAATGATAGTGTAATAGGTAATGCTATATAGACTTTATTGCCCGTCTTTTGATCGGTTCGTTCCGAGATAAAAGTAGATTCAACTAATCTTGCCAATGCTCTTTCTGTTTTGTCGATTGACCAATTTAAGACAGTACGTATTTCATGTAATGTGGGCGGCTCATTAAAAATAGACAATATTGAAAGCGCAAGCTGAGAATCTTTTTCTAATGAATTATAAGAGTTTCTGAAACTGAATTCTAATAGTGGAGAATCGGAGGAAATGACTCTTTTCAAGATCGTATCTAGATTCCCGGTCCGTGCGAACTCTCCAAGAATCCATTGTATAGCTAATGGCAAACCACCCGAGAGTTCGCATATTTTTTTAATAATCCGTTTGTCTTCATGTGGGAATGATATTCCAAGCTCATTCGACCGTATATTAATAAACTCAATCGTCTCTTCTTCTGACAACTCAGGAACACGAATAGGTAACTCCCAACCACTTGATCGCAGACGACTGGTAATTAAAACTTTCGCTTTTGATGAAGGGGGAAATTCGCGTATGAAATCCATAATTCTTCCGTCACACACAGTCTCCATGTTGTCTAATATAAATAGAGTCGAATAACCACTTATTAAGTCGTAAACCGTTTGTTTTTTCTCGGATAAATCTTTCTCACAATATTCTTGATGAGAAAACAAATGAAGGATTCTGTCAATAAAATCTTCCATTGAGATGAGAGAAGGTCTTAGTGACCTAATTCCTTGATCTGTGGATAGTTCTCGATCCTTTGCTGACAGATGAAGGATTGCTTCGTATTGATTTTCCTTTAAGTAATCGTATGCTACGCGAGTAGCTAGAGCGGATTTACCTACTCCTCCTGGACCAAATAAATTAATAATCCATATTCGACTATCTTTTTCGATACCATTTCTGATGCTTTCAAGCAACTGTGTTCTACCTACAAAAGTTTCATATTCTCGAGGAAGTAGCCGGTATAAACCAGTTTCGACTTCAAAGGGTGATGGAGTAGAGGATGCCTCGATTTGATCTGCTTCTTGGTACTTTATTACAAGGTCTTCTAGCTTAGAAGTCAACCTAGAGTAATCATCAAGTAATATAGTCTGGTCTCCATCTCTTATATAAATATCACCTTTTCTTATTCCCCATTTTTCTTTTTCGAAATAGCTAATTTTACAAATGGAAGGATTTTGCAGTTTATTCAATTTTGGAGATGTTCTAACCAATATCATTGCAAATAATCTCTTCTCACCATCAGTGCTTATTTTATGCTCAACAATATCAGTTTCGATATCAAGGCCTGTGCACTTTCTAACCTTATCGCGTAACATTTTAGTATCAAGACCTGTACTATTTGCCATACCATCAGGTCTCCAAATTTTATCAACCACCCCAATAACAATATAGCCACCTCCTATATTCTTCATGCCGACAATATCTTTCGATAAACAAACGCAATCATGATCTATGTCAAAATTGATTCTTTCTTTAAAATCTAGATGTTCACATTCTCCTCTACAATTCAATAAATACCATAGTGACTGTGAGGATAAGTCGCCTTGCACTGCCATTTTGTGGATTTTAGTAATATTCATCATACTCCTGCTAAGTAAGATTTGTCTTTATCATACTAATTAACGAGCATATTCTACTTTTTTTACATATTCCTCGCATTGAACAACCTATAAGTTGATTAGCTATAATGTTAGCTCCCTTAGATTTCCTTCTCACATTCACTCAACTCGTAGACGTAGCAATTTCTACACCCCTCCTGGTTCACTACATCCGCCTCGCCGGACCAAGGCATAGATCACCGATTTTGAACAGCGGCGGTTTAAATAGGTCGACATGAGTTACTTCTTATGGCTTTACACCTGATTTATGCTCTTTAATCGATCCAAACACAAAGCACCGCTTCGTTTTGTAAATGATTTCTATTCAATTTCGCATTAAAATATTGGAGGAATACAGATTTCTACATCCCCTAATCGCATCCTTTCCGCGTCTCGTGAATGTAAGGATTCAACATGACGAAACGGATATGGACTGCTATATTGTACCTCTTTTTGTGCTTGGGTGTTATCCTCGTCCTGCCGCCAGCAATCCCCGCCCAGGCGCAATCCTCGCAAGAGCTGGAAGTGATTGCAGAGATCAACGCGCTACGCGCCAGCCGCGGGTTGGCGCCCTACACGGTCGACGCGGGCCTGATGGCGATGGCGCGCGAGCATTCGCAGTACCAGGCCTCGATCAGCAAGAGCACCCACGAGCACAGCGACGGCCGCATGCCGCCGGAATTGGGCGTGGTGGAGAACGTGGCCGGCGGCGACCTGGGCTATATCACGCCGCAAACGGCCATCTACGACATCTGGATGCCGTCACCGGGCCACGCGCTTACGCTGGTGGGCTTTGAAACCGGGTCGATTGGCGTAGGGATCGCCGATGACGGCGTGACGGCCTACTACACCCTCGAACTTCGCCCCGGTGCCAGCTCCAGCGCCGAGGCCACGCCTGAGGTGGGCGATGGCGGCACCGCCACGGCTTACACCCCCATCGCGCTGGTCCCGCTGGAAACGGCGACGCCCCGGCCAGATGGAACCGTGGTGCATGTGGTTGGCTACGGGCAGACGCTGTGGTCGATCGCGGTGGCCTACGGCGTCACGGTGGATCAGATCCGCGCCTGGAACAACATCGCGGACGGCTCCACGGAAATCTACGCCGGGCAGGCGCTGCTGGTGCGGCCCGCCAGCCTGGTCACGCCGTCCACGCCCACGCTGGAAGCGACGCCGGCAGGTTCGGAAACCCCCGCCGTGGAGGTCAGCGCTACACCCACCCCGGGCAGCCAAGCGCAGGCTGTGGCAATGCTTCAACCGACAGCGACACAGGGCGCAGATCCCGGCCCGGATCAGCCTGCCGGGCGAGCTGGCCTCCCGGTGACGGTGGTGCTGGCGGCGGTGGCAATCCTGGCCGGTCTGGCGCTGCTGGTCCTGATGCTTTCCAGAAAGCCGCGGTTCTGAGCGAAAAAAGGGACCTGCTCAAAAGACAGGTCCCGTTTTCGATCTTAGCTTAGTATCGCGTCTCGCGCCCCCCTAACACTCACTAAACCCGCACGCGTAGCATTTCCGGCACCCCTCCTCGTTCACCACGGCCGCCTCGCCGCACTCGGGGCATAAGTCCCCGATCTTGAACAGGG
>CALDSL010000012.1 GCA_937920255.1 uncultured Anaerolineaceae bacterium
CGCGCACGTCCGCGAAGTCCAGGTTGATCAGGCCGGGGACGGTGATCAGTTCGGAAATGCCCTGAATACCCTGGCGCAGCACATCGTCGGCGGTGCGGAAGGCTTCCTGCAGGCTGGCGCGCTTGTCCACGATCTGGAGCAGGCGGTCATTGGGGATGACGATGAGGGTGTCGGCGTGTTCCTTGAGCTTGGAAATGCCATCCTCGGCCGATTTCTGCCGGCGCGAGCCTTCGAAGGTGAACGGGCGGGTGACGACGCCGATGGTCAGCGCGCCGACTTCCTTGGCGATCTGCGCCACGATCGGCGCGGCGCCGGTGCCGGTGCCGCCGCCCAGGCCGCTGGTCACGAAGACCATGTCGGATCCGCGCAGCACTTCGTACAGCTCTTCCGCCGATTCTTCGGCAGCCTTGCGGCCCATCTCAGGGTCGCCGCCGGCGCCGAGGCCGCGGGTGACTTTCTCGCCGACGCGCACGCGGGTGGGCGCCTTGGAGAGCAGCAGGGCCTGCGCATCGGTATTCACGGTAATGAACTCGATGCCGCCGAGGCCTTCTTCGATCATGCGGTTGACAGCGTTGCATCCGCCGCCGCCCACACCAACGACCTTGATGCGAGCGAAGGATTCAGCATTGGGGTTGAGGTTATTCTGATCCATGGTTTACTCCTCCACAACTATGAGACTACAGTTCCGATAGATGAACGTGACCCGGTACACGTGCTGGTCACGGCATAAGACGTTTGAAAAAGTTTTTGATGCTTTCCCAATCAATATTCACTCCTTTCATTTGCAAACCCCCTCGCGGCGCGGCGGATGTTTCGCTCATCAGCAGCGCCCAGTATAAAAGGCCGACGCTGGTAGAGTAGGCTGGCGAGTTCAACTGGTCGGTCAGCCCCATCAGGTTTTCTGGCTGGGCAATGCGCACCGGCAGGCCGAGGGTGCGGCTTGCCAGGGCGCGGATGCCGGGTAGGGCGCTGGTGCCGCCGGTGAGTACCATCCCGGCGGGCAGCAGCCCGTCATAACCAGAGCGTTTGATCTCCTGCAGCAGCATCTCAAAAATTTCTTCTACCCGGGCTTCGATGATATGAGCAAGTTCTTTCCGCGAAACCTGGATGGGTTGTTCTTCGCTGAAGCTGCGTACCGAGAAGATCTCGTTATCCTGCACTTCCTTTTCGATGGCGTAGCCGTGTTGCTTCTTCATGTCTTCGGCCTGGTCAATGGGCATGCGCAGGCCGTGGGCGATATCGTTGGTGACGTGATTGCCGCCAACTGCCAGCACCATCGTGTGCCAGATGTCGCCGTCAATGTAGATGGCCATGTCGGTGGTGCCCCCGCCGATATCGCACACCACCACGCCCATCTGGCGCTCGGTCTCCGAGAGCACCACTTCAGCCGAGGCCAGCGGGTTGAGCACAAACTCGCTCACCTGCACGCCCGAGGCCAGCACGCACTGGCGCAGGTTTTCGACGGTGGAGGCGGCGGCGGTGATGATGTGCGCTTCCACTTCCAGGCGGTAGCCGTGCATGCCCACCGGCATGCGGATGCCATCCTGCCCATCCACGACAAACCCACGCTGGATTACGTGGATAATCTCGCGGTTGTGCGGGATGGCCACAGCCTGTGCGGCTTCCAGCGCGCGCTCCACATCGTCCTGGTCGATGACGCGGCCGGAGAT
>CALDSL010000013.1 GCA_937920255.1 uncultured Anaerolineaceae bacterium
CGCAAACTCACCTAAGCCTAGCAATTTTCGCGGGTTTGTCGGAATTAGGGGGAGGGATTGGGTGGATCGATGGTGAAGAACACCCCCCTCCAACCTGCCCCCACACATCGTCCCGATGTGTGGGGGCAGGCTTGCAGGAGTAGGCGGCCATCTCCATCGTAGACCAGTAGTAGGGTGTGTTGGCGGCCTGAAGGGAGCGATATTGCGTTTCAAAGATCATCGGGCAGGCTATTGCGTGCCGCCAACGCATCATTCAGCATCGTCGGATGGTGCGTTGGCGGCACATAAGAGCCTGCACGCAGGTTTTTAGGATGCATAACGATCTTACAAAGCCGCCAACACACCCTACTGTTCTAACAAACCGGCAAAAAATCGTTCCACCCGGTGCGGGTGGAACGATGCGGTTTAGCTGAGGTATTCGCGCAGGTGGCGGCTGCGGGTGGGGTGGCGCAGCTTGCGCAGCGCCTTGGCTTCGATCTGGCGGATGCGCTCGCGGGTGACGTTGAAGTAGCGGCTGACCTCTTCGAGGGTGTGATCTTTGCCGTCGATCAGTCCGAAGCGCAGTTCCAGCACCTGGCGCTCGCGCTCAGAGAGCGCGGCCAGGGCGCTCTGCACCTGCTCGCGCAGCATCTCGCGCGCGGCGGCGTCCATCGGCTCCAGGGCTTCATCGTCTTCGATAAAGTCGCCCAACTGGCTGCTTTCCTCATCGCCCACCGGCCGCTCGAGCGACACCGGCTCTTCGGCCGACTGCAAAATGCGCTGCACCTTGGCGGTGGCCCAGATCCAGCGGCGCTGCACTTCGGGGTCGAGCGGGGTGCTTTCGGCGCGCGACTTGGTGATGGCGGCCACGTCTTCGGGGCTGAGCATATCGCCTTCCAGCGCCAGCTCCTCGTGGGTTGGCTCGCGCCCCAGGCGCTGCACCAGCGTGCGCTGCACGCGCAGCAGGCGGGTGATGGCCTCGAACAGGTGCACCGGAATACGGATGGTGCGCGCCTGCTCGGCGATGTAGCGGCTGATCGACTGGCGGATCCACCAGGTGGCGTAGGTGCTGAACTTGAAACCGCGCGCCGAGTCGAACTTGGTCACCGCGCGCAGCAGGCCCAGGTTGCCCTCCTGGATCAGGTCGAGGAAGGAAATGCCGCGCCCCAGGTAGCGCTTGGCGATGCTGACCACCAGGCGCAGGTTGGCGCGGATGAGGGTCTGGTTGGCTTCGTCAGCGCGGCGGCGGATGCCGTCCTGTTCGGCGGCGAGTTCCTCTTCATCGGGCAGGCGGGTTTCAAACCAACTGATGTCGGACAGGGCGCCGTCTTTGCGCAGCGCCTGGAACAACTGCACCGCCAGGTCGTTGGGCAGCAGGTACAGGCACAGGAACAGGTTGAAGGCGTTGCGCACCAGCGCATCCCACTTGGGATCTTTGCCCCACAGGCCGTTATCCAGGAAATTGCGCAGATAGGACGGCTCATCGGCCTGCCACTGGCGGCGCAGCATTTGCGCCTCAGAGAGGATCAGGCTCAGGTCGGGCATTTCGCCGTCGCTCAATTGCTCGTTGTCGGTCTGGAGCTGCGCCCAGGCGTTGATCAAATCGCGGGCGATGGCCAGGAACAGGGTGCGGTAACGCAGTTCCGGCGGGGCCTCCAGCTCTTTTTCCATAACCTCGATGCGGCGCTCAGCTTCGATGCGCGCCGCCAGCCGGAATTCGCTGTCGGCATCCAGCAGGTGGATCTGCCCGATTTCCTTGAGGTACAGGCGCACCGGGTCTTCCGAAAGCTCGACCGCGATGGTCGGGTCTTCCAGAATCTCGAGCGGGTCTTCCAGCGCGATTTCGGTCCAGCTTTCGCCGGGCTGCACCAAAGGTTCTTCGGGCTCGTCCTTTACCATTAATTCTTCGTCAGGCAGAGGCACGTGAATATCATCGGGCAGCGGCGGGATGGCCGAGCGGCCGCGTGAAGGGCTGCCTGCCGCGGTCTGCTCCTGGCCTTTGGCGCTGTTACCTGCCGTGTTTTCTGCTGACGTGGGATTAGTCTTCTTTGGTTTGCGAGGCATGGGTTAACTATACCATAAGATTTTATTCGTCAAGTTGCACAGGTTGTTTGCGGGCTTTGTTGAGGCGTTGAATGACCAGGGAATATTCCGAGATCAATTTCTGGTAGGCATCAAAGCGCATTTCACCCTGCTGCTGCACTTCCTCTTGCAGGTAGCGCAGTTGGTTGATATTCTCCTTGAGGCGCGTGTTGCGCAGCCGCAGGAGCGTGTCAATTAAATCTTCGCTGCGTTTCTCCTCGTTCGGTTCGCCCAGGGGCAGCGGGGCGAGCATGGCTTCGTACATGGACTGCAGGCTTTCCGGCACATGCTCGCCGATGTAGGCCAGCGCGTCCACATCCTCCTGCGCCAGCGATTCGAGGATGGTACGCGCCAGGATCTGGTGATCCATCTGCTCAAAATCGTCGGCGGAAAAGCGGCTCAGGCCGGCAGCCTGCAGCGCGCGGTCCAACATGTACAAGGCATCTGGCTGGCGCAGCAGCATTTGCAGCACGTGCGCCTCCAGCGACTGGATCAACCTGGCCGAATCGGCGACGGTGGCGCCGGGTTTGGGCCGCGCGGGCTGGCGGAACGACGGCCGCCGGGCCGGGCGCGACTGCGCCGGGGCGCTTTCGATCAGCGCGCGCTCGTCCACCTTGAGCAGGCGCGCCAGGCGCTGGCGGTAGGCGTCGCGCTCGATCGGGCTGGGCACGTCTTCGATCAGGGGGAAGACCTGGGCGGCGATATCCGACTTGACCTTGGGGTCGTCCACGTCGGCGTGGGCGGCCAGGGTTTCCATCACGTGGATCACCACCGGGCGCGCCGATTCGAGGATGCGCAGCCACTCGGCCGGGTCGCGCAGCACCACTTCGTCGGGGTCCATGCCCTCTGGCAGGGTGGTCACGCGCACATCGGCTTGCAGGCGGGCCTCGTGCCGCAGCAGCCCGCGCGCGTCGAACACCAACTCTTCCTCGCGGTCGAGCGACTGGCGCGCCACTTCCAGGCCGCGCAGGGTGGCCTTCTCACCGGCGGCGTCGGCGTCCAGCGCCAGCACGATGCGCCGGGTGTAGCGCTTGAGCAGGCGCAGCTGGTCTTCAGTGAGCGCGGTGCCCATGGGCGAGACGGCGTTGGCAAACCCGGCCTGGTGCAGGGCGATCACGTCCAGGTAGCCCTCGACGATGACCACCTGATCCTGGGTGCGGATGGCCTTGCGCGCCGCGTCGAGGCCGTAGAGCAGGCGGCCCTTATCAAACAGCACCGTCTGCGGCGAGTTGAGGAATTTGGGCACATCGTTGGGGTTGAGGATGCGCGCGCCAAATCCGGCCATCTTTCCCGCCGCGTCGCGGATGGGGAACATGATGCGGTTGCGGAAGCGGTCGTAGGCGCCCTCGCCGCCCTGGCGCTCGGTGGCCATGCCGGCCGCCAGCAGTTCTTCCACGCTGTAACCTTTGCCAATGAAATACTGCATGGCAGTGTCCCAGCGGTCGGGGGCGTAGCCCAGGCCGAAGGCTTCGATGGTGGCGGGGGTCAGGCCGCGCTTTTGCAGGTAGGCCAGCGCTTCGGCCCCGGCGGGCGTCTGCGTGAGCTGGTGGCGGTAAAAGGTGACCGCCTCTTCCATCAGCGCGTGCAGGCGCTGGTGCTCCTCGTCGGCGGCGCGGCGCTCGGGGGTGAGCGGCTCGAGCTGCACGCCGGCGCGGTCGGCCAGATAGCGCAGCGTTTCGGGGAAGTCCCAGCCCTCTTTCTTCATATAAAACTTGAAGATGTCGCCGCCCTCGTTGCACTCGCCAAAGCAGCGCCAGGTGCCGGAATCGGGGAACACGGCAAAGGCCGGGGTGCGCGCGTTGCCGTGGAAGGGGCAAAAGCCCGTGTAGTTCTTGCCGGAACGGCGCAGTTTCACCGTTTCGGAGACGAGATCTACAATATTCAGCCGAGCCTTGATCTCATCAACCGCCGTCATACCACCCCGTAAAAGAGCCAAAAGAGGGAGTCATTGGAATGAGTGTTGATTATAGGATGAAGGGTGAGGAATCGCAAGCGTGTGTCAAGCGGGGATATTTTTATTTTCGGCGAAAACGTAGCGTGAATGGCCAGGTGAAATCTCCGAACTTGTTCATACAAAATCACAAATGTAACAATTGACAAATGAACATCCATTGTTATACTGGGTCCATCAACCAAAACAAAGCAAATTTCATCGTTTTACCGCTAAAGATTTGCCCGCAAAAGTCACTTCATACAAAATTTCGGTTATTGCGCTCTAAAAGCAGGTTTCCTTTGGCGCACCTGCTACTTATTCTTCAAAGCTTTCAATGAAGCGGTTCAATTCCACACCTTGCTCTTGAACATCGGGAGCAAACTTATTTTTGTCTCTGGTAGGCACAAAGATGGTTTTGATCGCTATGAAAGTATGCAAATCCAGACGTCCCAATGCAGATGACAACTCTCCGAAAACACCTCAACCAGTCCAATCTCTTTCGTAGACAATGGAAGTTCCGATGAAACGATTTCGATGGATGCGAAATTTGGGTTTTTTAGTGATCTTTTTGCCTTTGACGGTTTTGGCCGGGTTCTGGGCCGGAAGCAGGCTGTCGGCAACCATGCCGGTACGCGCTGCCGAACCCACGCCAGAAGAGGTGGTGCATGAGGAAACACCCGCGTTCGTGACAAAAGACTCCTCAGTTCGGGATGTCGTATTGTTGATGCTGCGCAGCGGAGAACGCTGGCAAAGTGTGACATTCTCTGGGCCATCTGCGTATGTACAAAATTCGGATGGAGCAGTTCGGACGCAGTGGGTAGAGGGAGCAATCGAGCAAGATTCAAAAACCGGTCCATACCGGTTTTCTCTGGCTTTACACGATCAGAAAGATAGCGAAGCCGTTTATCGATCCATCAGCGACGGAACGACGAAGTGGGAGGTTCTACCAGGAACCAAGTATTATGTACAAGAACCTTTGGGCCTGGGATTACTGCCGCCATCCGAACTGCCCATGGTCAATGATGCAGACCACCCGTTTATCCCACATCCCATGTCGGGCAAGGTGGGAACGCCCTTCGCGGATATGCTGTTTCCACAGGGGTTCGCGCAGCAGCTTGCCGTTTACCTGTCATCAGAGAAGCTGACGCTGCTAGGGACAGAGAAGGTCGCCGGGCGCGAGGCCGTCATCCTTCAGTATGATATGGACGCAAATTCCCGGTTCGTAATTTGGGTTGACGGCGAGACGGGCATCCTATTGAAGCTGCGTTTCTATGATGTAAGTGGTCTGAAAAGCGGTCATTGGAATCAGGAGATTGAAATTGCGGGTCTCCAATTTGATAAGAAGGATAACCGAGAGATGTTCACTTTTGACCCGGCAGGTCTTCAAGAGGTTGGTTACCGAGAGATCGACCAGGCATGGAATCAGATTATGACGGAACAGAAAGGAGGGCAGTAGTAATGAAGAAGTTTTTCAAAATACTGTTTGTTGTCCTGATGGTGGGTTTTTTGGCAGGGCTTTTCTTTCCGCAGGTTGTTCAGGCCTATTGGACTGCGAAAAAATACTTTGCCGAAGGAACGGGCAGCGGCACGAAGTATCATGGGAACGGTTATAATGGACATGGTTACTACTACTTCCAGTATGGAGGTTCGCGTACTTACTCCTCGCTGACCTGGGGCCAAGATTCTACGGACATTGATACGACGTTTAACTGGCAAGCCTTCATTCCATCCAGCAATACGGGAACAGGGAAAGCCTATGTGCGTTATGAAGGACAGGTGAGTACCAACGGAATCAACCAGGCCATGTACAGTGGATGGGTAATCGTTTTGAGCGATAGACCCACGAATTACAGCACCCTTTACATGGGCAATAGTTGTGTATCTGGTCAGACTTGTAATAATCTCGAAGTGGAGTGGGATGATGTAAATGTTTGCTTCTGGTACGGCACTTAGATTAATGAATTTGAAGAGCAGTTTCCATCCGGCACTGGTTTCGGCACTGGTTTAAGGAAAAACGGATTTTTGCAGAGACCTAACAAGACTCACCAGACTTGATAAATGAAAAACCGGTCGCACTTTGTGGGCCACGCAAAAAGGTTTCACCGCGCACCGTCCCGGTGTTCCTTCGGGAAAGAAGCAAAGAGCGCGAAGGAAACGCGAAGAAAATTTTAAAACGTTTTCTTCGCGTACTTCGCACCTGTTGATTCTCATAAAGTCGTAGCACTAGAGTCTCAAAAAATCAT
>CALDSL010000014.1 GCA_937920255.1 uncultured Anaerolineaceae bacterium
AGCGCTATCTGCTGCTGGATGCCCGCCCCGAGACGATCAACAAGTACGCCGAACTGGACGGCCGCACCCGCCCGGATGGCAGCCCGTACCGCGTGACCGGGCAGGAAATCTTGAGCAAGATCCCCGATATCGCCGACTTCTGCATCACGTATCTGGGCGTTGACCCGGTGAAAGAGCCGATGCCGGTTCAACCCACGGCGCACTATGCCATGGGCGGCATCCCCACCGACAAGTACGGTCGCGTGGTGGTGGACGAGCAGAACACGGTGCTGCCGGGGCTGTACGCGGCGGGCGAGTGCGCTTGCGTCTCGGTGCATGGGGCCAACCGTCTGGGCACCAACTCGCTGGTCGACCTGATCGTTTTTGGCAAGCACGCCGGGTTGGACGCGGCCGAATACGCCGCGCAGCAGCCGCTGGCGGAAATTCCAGGCGACGCGCTGGACTTTGCCCACGAGCAAATCAGCCGCCTTACGCACGGCTCCGGTGCGGAGAATGCCGCGCACATTGGCGAGGAAATGCGCCACGTCATGTTTGACGATGTGGGCGTGTTCCGCAACCACGAAGGCCTGGAGCGTGCGCTGGCCAAAATCGAGGAGCTGCGCGAGCGCTACAAGCGCGTCAAAGTGACCGACGTCTCCAAAATGTACAACTACGATCTCATCGGCGCGTGGGAACTGGGCAACATGCTCGACCTGGCGCTGATTACCACCCAGGCTGCCCTGGTGCGCCAGGAGAGCCGCGGCGGTCACGCGCGCGAAGATTTCCCCAAACGCGACGACGCCAACTGGATGCGGCACTCGCTGGCCTGGCTGGAGGACGATCAGGTGCGCTTGAGCTACAAGCCGGTGGTCATCACCAAATATCCGCCCAAAGAGCGCACCTACTAAACGCGCCGGATGGCAGCCAATACTGGAGAGAGGAGTACAGCGATGCAGGTAAAACTCAAGATTTTCCGCTATCAACCCGAAGTTGACCGCCAGGCGCGTTACGACACTTTTGATTTGGAAGTGGATCCCAACGACCGCGTCTTGGATCTGCTGGAGATGGTGCGCGGCTACCATGACTCCACGCTGGCCTACCGGCGCTCGTGCGCGCACGGCGTGTGCGGGTCGGATGCCATGCGCGTCAACGGCCGCAACCGCCTGGCTTGCAAGCTACTGGTAAAGGACCTGAACACCAGCGAGATCACCGTCGAGCCGATCCTCGGCCTGCGCGTGATTAAAGATCTGGTGGTGGATATGGAGCCGTTCTTCGCGCAGTACCGCGCGGTGATGCCTTACCTGGTCAACAACGACCCCCTGCCCGCGGACGGCAAGGAACGGCTGCAAAGCCCGGAGGAACGCGAGCGCTTTGACGATACCACCAAGTGCATTTTGTGCGCGGCGTGCACCACCTCGTGCCCGTCGTTCTGGTCGAATGGCCAGTACGTGGGCCCGGCGGCAATCGTCAACGCCCACCGCTTTATCTTCGACAGCCGCGATCAGGCCGCGCAGGAGCGCCTGGAGGTTCTTAATGAGCCGGACGGCGTGTGGCGCTGCCGCACGATTTTCAACTGCACCGAAGCCTGCCCGCGCGATATCAAGGTCACCCAGGCCATCGCCGAGGTCAAGCGCGCGCTGCAAACCGGCCGGCTGGATTAACAAACCGGATTTTCCATAAAAGTGCCCACCTTCGCGGTGGGCATTTTTGATGATTTCTTAGCGGTGCGCGCTGACACCCACCTGCTGGCACATGTCCAGTACCGGGCAGGTGGAGCAGCGCGGCAGCGACCCGGTGCAGATGTGCTTGCCAAACGGCACCAGCAGCCGGTTGATTTCCACCGCGTATTCCTCCGGCAGAATTTGCTCCAGTGCGGCGGTGGTCTTTTCGGGCGTGGGGGTCTGCACGTAGCCCCAGCGGTTGGTCACGCGGTGGACGTGGATATCCACACTGATGCGCTTCTGCCCGCAGGCGATGCCCAGCGCCAGGTGCGCGCATTTGATGCCCACGCCGGGGAAGGATAGCAGCGTGTCCACGTCGCACGGCAGTTCCCCGTCAAAACGTTCGTCCACCTGCTGCGCAATGGCGACGATCTGCGCCGCCTTGCGTTCGTGGAAGGTGGAGGCGCGGATGAGGGTGTCCACTTCCGCCGCGGGCAGCGCGGCAATCTCGCGCGGGCTGCGGGCACGGGCAAACAGCCGGTGCGCGGTGGGGACGGTGGTTTCATCGTAGGTGCGGATGGAAATGATGCACGCGATCAACTGTTCGAACGGGCTGGTGTAGCCTTCGTCGAACAACTGGAACATGGCTGCCGGTGGGAACGGCCGCACTGCACTTCGGATGCGGTCCATGGCCGCGTGGATATCAAACGCAATCTTTTCACCCATGCCGCCTATCCTCCTTGCTTAAGACTAATTATAGTCTTCATGCACCGGGAGCCCCCTCGTGTGTCCGTTATTTTCGTACAATGTCCCCGGCTTGTTATGTAATATTGCATACAGGAGGGTTAGTCCCTTTTTCGAGGATAACTCTCACTTAACGAAACACCGCTGTGGGGGTATAAGGTAAAGGATACACAAATCGTTCGCCTGTCAGGAGGTACCGTTATATGTGGCATGTGTTGGCATCGTTGGGAATCCTGGTCTGCGCGATACAAGCGATCCGATCCCAACGATTATTAATGTCTGCATTGTGGCTCGCAGGAACCAGCGCACTGGTATCTCTTCTGTTATACCTGCTCGGGGCTCCAGAAGTAGCCGTCATCGAACTCAGCGTGGGAGCAGGTCTGGTCACGGTGCTGTTCGTTTTTGCGATCAACATCGCCGGCGAAGAAGCAATTCACCTGCGCTCGCCGCTGCCGCGCGTGCTCACCTGGGTTACCGTCATTGCCGCCACCGTACTGGTTGGCTGGATGGTCTTCCCCGGCATGGCAATGCCGGCTTCGGTGCCGGTGGCTGAGCCGTCGTTTACGACAACCCTGTGGGTTGACCGCCGCGTGGACGTTCTGCTGCAGGTGGTATTGATCTTCTCGGGTGTGCTGGGCGTGCTGGGACTGCTTTCCGAAGGCCGCGCCGGCGCGCAGAAAGAGAGCCGCCAATGACCCTCAACATAACCAATGTCGCCGTGCTGGTGGTGCTGGGCTTGTTTGCCACCGGCTTCTACGGTTTGCTGGCGGTGCGCAACCTGATCAAAGTGGTGGTTGCGCTGCAGATTCTGGTGAAGGGCGCAATGGTGGCCCTGGTGGCTGCCGGCAATTTGACCGGCCAGCTCCAGGCGGCGCAGAGCATGGCCCTGACCGTTATCGTGGCGGATACCATCGTGGCAGTGGTGGCCCTGGCGCTGGCCGTGCAGGTGCGGCGCTGCATCGGCACGCTGGATATCAAAGCGCTCACCAGCCTGAAGAGGTAACGCATGGCAGCGACACTGTTAATCCTCAGTATAGCAATACCCTGGTTTGGGGCGCTGGTCGTGTGGCTGGCCGGCGATGCCCGCCCGCGGCTGCAGCATGGGCTGGCCGTAGCCTTTTCGGTGCTGGCCGGCGCGGTGGCTGTCGCGCTGCTGCCGTTCAGCAGCAGCCAGATCCTGCTCAGCATCCCAGTCGGCGGGGCGTTTGGCGATTTCACCTTCGCCGCCGATGGGTTGGGCGTCTTCCTGGCGGTGGTGGCAACCGTAGTCGGTTCGCTGGCAGTGATCTTCTCGGTGGGCTACATGCGCGGCGAGCAGCAGTTGGGCCGTTACTACGCCCTGGTACTATTCTTTATTGGCGCGATGGTGGGTCTGGTGCTGACCACCAATCTGCTGCTGATCTTCTTCTTCTGGGAGATCACCGCGCTGTGCTCGTATGCTCTCATTTCCTTCTATAACGACGATCCCAAGGCGGTGGCCGGCGGCATCAAAGCGCTCATCATCACCCAGTTGGGTGGGGTGGGGCTGCTGCTGGGCGCGCTGATGATCTTCAGTTACACCGGCTCATTTGACCTGCGTGATTTCATCGCCCAGGCGGGCAACATTCCGCAGACCGCGCTGGCGGTGATGGCGTTCGGGTTCCTGGCCGCCGCGGCCGCCAAATCGGCGCAGTTCCCCTTCCAGACCTGGCTTCCCGACGCGATGGAAGCTCCCACGCCGATCAGCGCGCTGATCCATGCGGCGACGATGGTCAACGCCGGCGTGTACCTGCTGGTGCGCTTCTACCCGGCCTTTGCCGAGGTACCCGGCTGGCGCACGGCGGTGATGCTGGTGGGCATGCTCTCGGCGCTGCTGACCGCGATCATGGCCATGGTGGCCACTGATCTGAAGCGCGCGCTGGCGTATTCCACGGTTTCGCAGTTGGGCTATATGGTTTACGCGGTGGGGGCGGGCGGCCTGTTCGCCAGCCAGTTCCACCTGATGAGCCACTCGGTGTTCAAGGCACTGCTCTTCCTCAGCGCGGGCGCGGTGATCCACGGCGTGGGCACGCGCGATATGCGCTTGATGGGCGGCCTGGGCCAGAAAATGCCCTTCACCCGCGCTGTGTTTGTCATCGGCGCGCTGGCGCTGGCCGGTCTTCCCATCCTGAACGGCTTTTGGAGCAAGGAACTGGTGCTCGAAGCTGGGCTGGTTGGCGGGCCGCTGTGGATGTGGGTGGTGATGCTGGTGGGCGCCGGGCTGACGGCCTGCTACACCTTCCGCATGGTGTGGATGGTGTTCTACGGCCAGCCGCGCGCCAAACTGCACGCGCATGAAGCCGGCGCGGCGATGAAGACCGCGCTCGCGCCCCTGGCGGCCGGCACGCTGCTGACCTGGTTGCTGGCCGGGCCGTTTAGCAAGCTGCTCGAAAGCACGCTGCCGCTGCATGCGCTGGAATCGCATTCCACGCTGCATTATTTGGAAGAAGTCGCTCTTGCTCCCGCCACGCTGATCGCCATGGTTGTGATCGCCCTGGGTCTGGCGGCCTGGTGGCAGCGCGCCCGGTTGCAGGGGCTGGTCAACGCCCTCAGCGGCGTGGCGCGGGCAGCGGCCGATAGTTTTGGCTTTGAAGCCATCAATCGCGGCATTGTGCGCGCGACGCAAAACAGCGCGGAGAACCTGCGCGTGACCCAGACTGGCCTGGTTAGCTGGAATATCTTTGGCATTATGGCGGGTCTGGTGCTGGTGCTGGTGATCTTGCTGTTGGGAGCATAAGCATGGATGCGACGACTGCATTGACTGGATTGATCCTGACCCCGCTGGTGGCGTCCCCGCTGGTGTACTTGTTCGGCAGGCTGGCCGCGCGCGCAGGCGCGCCGCGCAACCCGGCCCGCTGGCTGGCGCTGGTGGTTTTGGCCGCGGCCCTGGCGTTTCTCTTCCCCGCCGGGCAGGCTGTGCTTAACGGCAGCGCGGTCGAGGTGGTGGACGGAGCGATTGCCCTGCGCATGGACGGCATCGGTTTGCTGCTTGCCGCCGCGGTGCTCGTGCTGGGTCTTCTGGTGACGCTGTTTTCCTCGCCCTATATGGCCGGCGAGGAAGGCGAAGAGAAGTTTTACGCGCTGCTGGTAATGATGTGCGGCACGATGGTCGGCCTGGGCTGCGCCAGTGACCTGTTCAACCTGTGGATCTGGTTTGAGGCCATGGCGGTCTCCTCGTACATGCTGGTGGCGTTCTACCGCCAGCAGGGCGCTTCGCTGGAGGCTGGCGTCAAGTATCTGGTGCAGAGCGCGGCCGGTTCGGCGCTGGTGCTGCTGGGGATCGCGCTGGTGTTCAGCCAGAGTGGAACCACCAGCCTGGCGGCCATTCGCGCCGGCGCGGCCGCGGGTTCCGGCCCGGTGTTGATGGCTGCCGGAGCGCTGTTCCTGATCGGTTTTGGCGTCAAGACCGCCCTGGTTCCGATGCACACCTGGCTGCCGGACGCCCATTCGCAGGCGCCTTCGGGCATCAGCGCCATGCTCTCGGGCGTGGTGATCGAAGCTGGCCTGGTGGCGCTGCTGCGCGCGGTGGGCGCGCTGGCCGGGGTGAGCACTTCCTGGGGCCTCCTGTTGATGGTCTTTGGCGCCATGAATATCCTGCTCGGTAACCTGATGGCATTGCGGCAGAAACAGGTCAAGCGCATGCTGGCCTATTCCAGCCTGAGCCACGTGGGTTACATGCTCATCGGGTTGGGCGTCACCGTCGGGTTCCAGCTTGCGCAGGGCGCGGCGGGCGGGTTCTTCCACCTGCTGGTGCATGTGCTGATGAAGGGTCTGGCCTTCCTCGCGGCCGGAACGCTGCTCTACGCGCTGCACCTGGCGCAGGGCAGCCATCACCCGCTGGTGGCCGATGATCTCAACGGCGCGGCGCGGCGCTATCCCTTCATCGCGCTGGTGTTCAGCCTGGCGCTGCTCAGCCTGGGCGGCCTGCCTCCGCTGGCTGGGTTCATGTCCAAGTGGCAGATCTTCGTGGCGGGCGTGCAGACGCACAACATGGCGGTGATCGTACTGGTGGTCTTCGCGGCGCTCAACAGCGTGCTCTCGCTCGGCTATTACGCCCCGCTGATCAACCGCATGTACCGCAAAGAGATCGGGCCGGTGGTCGAGATGGGCAAGCCCGTGCCGGTAGTGATGGCCGTGCCGCTGGCGCTGCTCGCGTTGGCGCTGGTGGCGGCCGGCTTCTACCCAGCCCTGTTTGGCTGGTTGGTCAACCCCGCGGCCGCCAGTTTGCTGGTCGCGTTTGGCGGTTAACCGAAAGAGACGTGGAATGAATATCCTGTTATCTCCCCCGGTCGCATTCCTGTTGTACATTCCTCTCGTGCTGGCGCTGGTATGGCTGGGTAAACGCCTGGCCGGTTCAGAAAGCACCAATGAAGTCAAGAGCAGTGTTTACGGCAGCGGCGAGGCTCCGCCCAGTGGAGCCGCCGCCCCGGGTTACAAGCCGTTTTTCCTGATTGCGTTCTTTTTTGCCATCCTGCACCTGGGCGTGCTGGTGCTGGCCAGCGGGATGACCACCATCAGCCCGGCCATCTATCTGGTGGGTTTGCTGGTCGCGCTGGTGGCGTTGATCCTGGGTTAAGGTTGAGGAGCGTTTTATGGAAGGTAATTTTGAACGGACACTGATCGATGGATTGAATACCTGGGCGCGGACCAATTCACCCTGGGCAATCCATTACAACAGCGGCTCCTGTAACGGCTGCGACATCGAAATCCTGGCCACCCTCACACCGCGCTATGATATCGAACGCCTGGGGATCAAACTGCAGGGCAGCCCGCGCCACGCGGACGTGCTCATATGCACCGGGCCGGTGTCGCGCCAGTCGCGTGACCGGCTGGTTCGCATCTACGAGCAGATGCCCGATCCCAAATTCGTGGTGGCGGTCGGTTCCTGCGCCATTTCAGGCGGAGCCTTCCGCGGCCTGTATAACATCATGGGTGGAATTGACGAGGTCATCCCGGTGAATGTGTTTATCCCCGGCTGCCCGCCACGCCCGGAAGCCATCATCTATGGTGTTGTGCAGCTTCTCGAAACGTTGAAAAAGTAGGAGCTGAGATGAACCCGGAAAATACGTTTGAACGAGCAACCGAGCTTCTGGCACCCTGGGCGCGCTGGTCGAAAATGGTTCAGCCCAATATGATGGAAGTCTCCGTCTCCAGAAACCACCTGCTGCAGTGCGTCCAGGCGCTGCTGGATGCCGGGTGGGGATACCTGAGCGCGATCACGGGCATGCACATCCCTGGTGTGGAGAACACCACCGACATCGAAAAACAGTGGAGCCGCCTGAGCCAGGAAGGCGAGTTGAGCTACCGCCCGCCCCACACCGGCGATTCGTTCCTGGTGCTGTACCACTTCTGCGAGGGCGACCTTGTGCTGAACCTGCGCGTTCACCCGCCCAGCCTGGAAGATTCGAATGTGCCTTCGCTCAGCCGCCTGATCCCGGTGGCCGGCATCTACGAACGCGAACTGCAGGAAATGTTTGGCGTCGTGGTGGATGACATCCCCGATGGATCGCACTTTTTGCTGCCGGAAGACTGGCCCGATGGTGTTTACCCGCTGCGGAAGGATTTTAAAGGTCTGCCCGAAGAGGTATAAGGAGAATTGCCGTGGAAGAACAAGTGCAAGCCAAAAACAAATTTGTTGTCCCGATCGGGCCGCAGCACCCCGCCTTGAAAGAGCCGGGCCATTTTGAATTTACCGTGGATGGCGAGATCGTGGTCGGCGCGACGGTGCGGTTGGGATATGCCCACCGCGGCATCGAAAAAGGCTGCGAAGACCGCAACTGGGCGCAGGGCATGTACCTGGTCGAGCGCGTGTGCGGCATCTGCTCGCACATCCACGCCATGACTTTTGCCCTGGGCGCGGAAAAGCTGGCCAATGTCACCGCTCCGCCGCGCGCGCAGGCCATCCGCCTGCTGGTGGGCGAGCTGGAGCGCATCCACAGCCACATGCTGTGGCTGGGCGTGCAGGCACATGAAGGCGGCTTTGATACCCTGTTTATGTATACCTGGCGCGACCGCGAAACGGTGATGGACCTGCTGGAGATGCTGACCGGCAACCGGGTGAACTACTCGGCCAACGTGCTGGGCGGCGTGAAATGCGACGTGACGGACCCGATTGCCAGCGAAATCCTCAAAGGCATGGATTTTCTGGAGCAGCGCGCGCGTTACTATCTCGATATCGTCAGCACAGATGAGACCTTCCTCGGCCGCACACGCGACGTGGGTACGATGACCAAAGAACAGGCGCTGCGCATTGGGGCCATCGGCCCGACCGGACGCGCATCGGGGCTGGAGCGGGATGTGCGTCTCAATGCGCCTTATGCCGGTTACGTTGACTTCCCCATCAAGGTCGTCACCGAGCAGGGCGGCGACTTGCTGGCGCGTACGCTGGTGCGGGTGAAAGAACTGTTCGAGAGCATTCGCCTGATCCGCGAGGTGCTGGACAAACTGCCCCCGGGCGAGATTTCGGTGCGCATGCCGCGCCGTGTGCCCGAAGGCGCGGTGGTCAGCCGGGTGGAAGCCCCGCGCGGCGAGGTGCTGTACTACATGAAGAGCGCCGGGAGCGACAAGCCCGAGCGTATCAAGATCCGCACGCCAAGCATCTGCAACTGGGCCACGGTGATGGCCACCGCGGTGGGGCACAAGCTGGCGGATATGCCCATGCTCCTGGCCGGTATCGACCCGTGTTTCTCTTGTTCTGATCGCAGTGTCAAGATTGTTCGCCGCGACGACGAGCAGTACATGACCTGGGAAGCGTTACGGCAGTACGGGAATGGATTCTATCGATGAGTGAACTGTCATCCTTACTCGCATTGATGATTTTTCCTGGCGGTTTGGCGTTGCTGGCCGCCGGCCTGTTGTACGAATGGGCTGACCGCAAGTTGGTGGCGCAGTTGCAAAACCGGCTGGGGCCGCGCTGGTTCCAACCCCTGGCCGATACGTTCAAGCTGCTGGCCAAGGAAGAAATCGTGCCGCAGGGCGTTCACAAAGGACTGTTCTGGGGCCTGCCGGTGGTGGCGGTGGCCGCCGCGCTGACGGCTGCGCTGTACGTGCCGCTGGCCGGCCTGAACCCGGCCGCCGCCTTCCGCGGTGATCTGATCGTGGCGCTGTACATGCTCAGCCTGCTGACCCTGTGCCTGGGCCTAGCCGGCGCGAATACCTATAATCGCTTTTCGGTCATTGGCGCTACGCGCACGCTGACCCAATTGTTCTCGTACGAAGCGCCGTTCATGCTCTCGCTGCTTGGACCGGCGCTGGTGGCCGGTACCTGGCAGATCAGCAGCATCAACCAGTACGCCGCCGGCAACACCTGGATGATCCTCACTCAGCCGGTCGGTTTCGTCGTGGCGCTGGTAGGGCTGATGGGCAAGCTGGAACTGCCGCCCTTCGACGCCCCGGAAGCGGAGACCGAGATCGTCTCCGGTGCGCTGACCGAATACAGCGGGCGCGGGCTGGCGCTGTTCCATCTGGGCAAGGACATCGAACTGGTGATCGGACTGACTCTGGTGAGCGCCTTCTACCTGGGCGGCCTGACCAACCCGCTGGCCTTCCTGTTGAAGACGCTGGCGCTGCTGCTGATATTGGCGGTGCTGCAAAGCCTGTTCGCCCGGCTGCGCATTGACCAGACGGTGGGGCTGTGGTGGCGCGTGGGCGCGCTGCTGGCGCTGGTGCAGCTGCTGCTGGTGATTGTGCTGAAAGGAACCGGGGTGCTATGAAAATCGGCGTGATGATTAATGATCTGGTGCGCTCGCTGTTCAGCAAACCGGCCACCGAAAAATACCCGTTCGAAAAACGTCCCGCTCCCGAGCGCTTGCGCGGCAAGCTGTACTGGGATCCGGCGAAATGCACCGGCTGCCAGCTATGCGTCAAGGACTGTCCGTCCGAGGCGATCGAGCTGATCGTGCTGGATAAAGTCAACAAGCGGTTTGTGATGCGTTATCACATCGACCGCTGCACCTACTGCGGCCAGTGCGTGGAGAACTGCCGTCTGGAATGCCTGGGCATGTCGTCCGAGCAGTGGGAGCTGGCTTCTACCAAGAAAGAACCTTTTGAAGTTTTCTATGGCAAGGAAGAAGACATCCAGGAACTTATGGATCGACTGGATCACGCATCAGCTACCCCGCAAAACCGCCGAGACTGATCTTCCCACGCGCGTTGCGCTGGTGGGGATCGGCTCGGAGTTGAACGGTGATGATGCGGCGGGCGTAGCGGCCGCGCGGCTGCTGCGCCCGCTGTTTGCGCATGTGGAGCACGTGCTGGTGGTGGAGGCAGGTCCCGTGGCCGAAAATTCTACCGGCAGCCTGCGCCGCTTCCGGCCGGATGTGGTCATCCTGCTGGACGCGGCCTGGTTTGGCGGCGAGCCGGGCGAGATCCGCGGGCTGGATTGGCACGAAGCCGACGGGTTCAGCGCCTCCACCCACACCCTGCCGCTGAGCGTCTTTGCCAGCTACCTGGAATCCGAATTTGGCTGCAGTGTGCTGCTGCTGGGCGTGCAGGCCGCCAGCGTGGAGTTTGGCGACCCAATCAGCCCGGCGGTGAAGCGCGCTGTGCGACGCCTTGCCCGCGACCTGCACGGGGTGCTTTCTGAACATTGACGCGCCCTTCGAATAACGGAAGGAGGGATATTTTTCATTGGCAGCCAAGCTGTCAATGAAAAATATCCCTCATGAAATTGACGATGGTTTACTCTACCTTCTCGTTGGCCATCATCTCGATGATGCCGAGCACGGCGGAATTGTCCATCTCGCCCATGCCGGTTTGCACCATGGCATTAAACATCTGCGCATTCACCGCCGAGGAGGGCAGGGGCACGCCGTACTCGCGGGCGGTTTCCAGCACGATATTCAGATCTTTGGCCTGCAGCCAGGCCTTGAACCCGGGTGCGCGGTTGCCGGCAAAAATGCGCTGCGGCTTGACGTCCAGCGTCCAGCACTGCGCCGAGCCGCCCTTGATGGCTTCTACCACTTTGCGCGGGTCGGCGCCGGATTTCTGCGCAAAGACCATCAACTCGCCCATCGCCACCATCTGCGCCGCGACCATGATCTGGTTGGCGGCCTTGGCAATCTGCCCCGCGCCCGCGTCGCCGATCAGGGTGATGGATTTGCCCATCGCTTGCAGCACCGGCAGCACCTTCTCCAGCGCGTCCGCCGGGCCGCCGACCATGATCGTCAGCGTGCCGTTGCGCGCGCCAATATCGCCGCCGCTGACGGGCGCGTCCAGCGCCTGCACGCCCTTTTCGGCCAGCCGTTCGGCCAGCATGCGCGCAGTGGCGGGCTTGATGGTGGAGTTATCGACAAAGATCAGGCCTGGATGCGCGCCTTCGATGATGCCGTTGGGGCCGAGCACCACCTGTTCCACGTCCGGGGAATCGGGCACGTTGGTAAAAACCACATCCACCTGGCGGGCCACGTCCGCCGGGCTGTCTGCGGGGCGCGCGCCCTCGGCTGCCAGCTCGTCTACGGATGCGCGGCTGCGGTTGTACACCACCAGCTGGAAACCGGCTTTGAGGATATTGCGCGCCATCGATTTTCCCATCAGGCCAAGACCGATATAACCGACTGTGAGCATAACATCTCCTGAAGAATGGAATGGGAGTGCAAAAATTCAATGGACGGCCTGCGCCGTCCATTGAATTATACCGGTTTCTACTCGCTCAGGCCGTCCAGCTGGGCCTGGAGCTTGGCCACCGTTTCCTGGTAGGTGGCAAGTTTCTGGCGTTCTTTTTCCACCACCGGGGCGGGCGCTTTTTGCGCAAAGGAGGAAGCCAACAGCCCTTCCAGCCGCGCCACCTGGCTCTGGATGTCTTTCAATTCGGCCTGCAGGCGCTCGCGCTCGGCGCTGGTGTCCACCAAACCGGCCAGCGGCAGATACAACTCCACGCCCGAGACCACCAGCGACACCGCGCCGTGCGGCGGCTGTTCCACCGCCCGGGTGAGGGTGAAGCGCTGTGGATCGAGGAAGGCCAGGGCCGCAATCGTGCGCGCCTGCTGCTCGAGCGCCGGCAAGCGATCGCCGGCGGCGATGATGGCTTCGATGCGCTTGCCGGGCGTCACCTTGCGCTCGGCGCGCAGGTTGCGAATGGCGCGCACAATTTCCTGTCCCAGGTTGAAATCGGCGATCTTCTGCTCTTCCCAGCCTTCCTCCGGCTGGCCCTCCGGCCAGGGCGCGATGATCAGCGCTTCCGGCCAGTCCCCAGAGGTGATGGGGCGCAGCCCGTGCTGCTGCGCGGCGGCGCGCAGGTGGCCCCACAGCTCTTCAGTGATGAAGGGCGTGAAGGGGTGCAGCAGCCGCAGGCTGGCATCCAGCACGCGCACCAGGGTTTCGGCGGTGGCGCGGGCGCGC